>JAQTVB010000013.1:0-30043 GCA_028707005.1 Patescibacteria group bacterium | reverse complement strand
CGGCGGCGGAAAAATCGGAATCGGAAAGCGAGGGCGGGCAAAAATTCCTTCCCCCCAACCCCCTTCCTTTTTGCCCGCCCGAGCGTTCGGTTACAGCCGCGCGAAGCGCGGCAATCAGTCAGGATTTTGTTCAAAATAGGTTCGAGCTTCGTTCAGTAATTGCGACCAAGTGAAACATTGAGCAGATTGAGCGCATAAAATGCGCTCGCTTCGCTCGCGCAAAAAGGAAAAGTTTATGTATGTCGAATTTATTAAACAAGGCACGAACCTTTTTCAAAGAAAAAGGTTCAAAATAAATAAAAGAATTTTTTATGTTAGTTTTTATAGACGAATCCGGTGATTCCGGATTGAAAATAGAAAAAGGATCAAGCCGATATTTTACTATTGGATTAGTTGTTTTTGAAGATAATGACGAGGCGCTGGCCTGTGATCAGCGAATTCAGCTTCTTAAGAAAGAAATCGGCTGGCCGTCAAACGCGGAGTTTCATTTTAAACGAAATTCCGATAGAGTGCGAGAAACATTTCTTAGGGCAGTTATGCCTTACAGTTTTTTCTATTATGGAATGGTTATAAATAAAGACAGAAATAAATTATGGGGAGACGGATTTCGCAATAAAGAATCATTTTATAAATACGCCTGCGGCTTAGTTTTCGAGAATGCTAAAGAAAAATTGATAAACGCCACCGTTGTTATTGATGAGAGCGGAAACCTTGATTTTAAAAACCAGCTAGCGAAGTGTTTGCGTAATAAAATAAATCGAGAGGCTAAAATAATTAAGAAAGTAAAAATGCAGAGATCAGAAAGCAATAACCTATTGCAACTAGCGGATTACATTGCGAGCTCCATTAATCGTTCGGTTCAAAATAAGAAAAAGAAGGCAGATGACTATCGTCGCGTAATATCCCATAGAGAAATATATGTTCAAATTTGGCCGAAAGAATAATATTTCTATAACAGAAAACTCCGAACCTATCCCTTGCGGGAACGCGGCGATAAACGCCACAGTTTAGTTCGGAGTCAATTCCATTTATATAATAGCATAGAATTATTAATAATTCAATAAGGATTGTTGATAAACATATTAAATCGCTTAGGTTGAATAAAATAATGATTAAAATCAATATTTATGCGACGAAAAATTAAAGACGAAAATATAAGAAAAATTTTGAAGAGCGGCGATAGCTACGCCATTACGATTCCGGTTGAAATGCTTAATAAATTAAAATGGAGAGAAAAACAGAAAGTCGTTGTCAAAATGAAAGGAAAGAGTATAATTGTTAAAGATTGGAAATAGATTAGTCCAGCTAAGTTTAATAAACTCGACCAAACGAATAACGAATGTCGAATTTAAGAAATACTGATTAAAATCAGTATTTCCTTTTCGCAGGAATTTTTTGCTAAATTTCATGCTAACAGTTTTAATTAAACAATTCAACCGGGATGGAGAAATTTATTTACGAGTAAAAGCGCGGCCGGGCGCCGCTATTAACGCGGTCAAACGGATATTGGCAGATCAAGACGGCGAGATTTTAAAGATAGATGTGGCCGCGCCGGCGGTTAAAGGAAGAGCCAATCAGGAGTTGGCTCGTTTTTTAGCCGAAGAATTCGGCGTGGGCAGAAATAATGTTAAAATTATCAGTGGAGCCGGCGACAGGTTGAAGCTGGTGAAAATAGCTAAATAAAATTTCTAATTGACCTAATTAACTAAACAAATCCCAAGCCCCAATAACCAATGACCAAATAATTCTCAAATCCCAATTTCCAAAAATCAATTAAAATTTAGAGCTTAGAATTTAGTTGGGTATTGGGATTTGGTGATTGGGGCTTGATTAGGTCAATTAGATCAATTAGGTTAATTAGAAATTTTGTGTTCTAAACTCTTATGTCTGAAGCAAAAAATAAAAATATCCCCGTCCATATCGGTATTATCATGGATGGCAACCGGCGCTGGGCCAAAGAAAGAAACTTACCGGCTTTTGAGGGCCATGCCAAAGGTTATGAAAAGATGAGATCGGCTCCGGCTTGGTTTTTTTCTCGGGGCGTTGGCGTTGTTTCTTTTTACGCTTTTTCTACCGAGAATTGGAACCGCCAGCAAGCGGAAGTGAATTATTTAATGAAACTGCTGGAGCAAGCGGTTGAAACCAATCTAAGAGAGCAGGCCCAAAAGGAAGGCTTTAAAGTATTGATCAGCGGACGGCTTGAAGAATTGCCCGGGGATTTGCCGGCTAAATGTTTAGCCGTCGCCGCCGAAACTAAGGCCAATAAGAACGGCGTCGTTAACCTGTGCTTGAATTACGGCGGGCGGGCCGAAATAACCGATGCCGTGCGCAAGATGATAAAAAATAAAGTTGAACCGGAACAGGTGCATGAGGGCATGATCAAAAAGTATTTATATAACGGCGATTTGAGCGATCCGGACATTATTATCAGAACGTCGGGCGAGCAGAGATTGTCCGGCTTTCTTACTTGGCAGTCGGTTTATAGCGAATTGTTTTTTTTGAAAAAATATTGGCCGGACTTTGAAGAGACTGACGTCGAGGCGGTTTTAAGAGAATATGCGGAGAGGCAGAGAAGATACGGAGCGTAAATAAATTTCTAATTAACCTAATTTCTAATTGACCTAATCAAATCCCAAGCCTCAATGACCAATGACCAAATAATTCTCAAATCCCAATAACCAAACATGAATTAGGATTTAGAGCTTAAAATTTATTTGGGCGTTGGGATTTGGTGATTGGGGCTTGATTAGGTCAATTAGGTCAATTAGAAATTTCAGTTATATGTTATCTTTAAATAAAACTTCGCCTTTGGCTGACCGGATGCGGCCGGAAATTTTAGAGGATTTTTTAGGGCAGGATGAAATCGTGGGTAAGGGTAAGATGCTGCGGCAGGCGATCGCCGGCGACAGTCTGCCTTCCATGATTTTTTGGGGTCCGCCGGGCAGCGGCAAGACCACGCTGGCTCATATTATCGCCCGCGAAACCAAAGCAAAATTTTTACAGTTCAGCGCCGTGACCAGCGGCTTAAGAGATTTAAAAGAGGTGATCAAGCAGGCCAGGACTAACGCCGTAGAAGACAAAAAAACCATTTTGTTTATTGATGAAATTCATCGCTGGAACAAAGCCCAGCAGGACGCGCTCTTGCCGCACGTTGAGCGCGGCACGATCATTTTAATCGGCGCGACCACGGAGAATCCCAGCTTTGAAGTGCGCGGCGCCCTGCTCTCCAGATGCCGCGTTTTTGTTTTAAAGCAATTGGGCGCGGAGCA
This sequence comes from Patescibacteria group bacterium, assembly GCA_028707005.1. GTDB lineage: Bacteria > Patescibacteriota > Patescibacteriia > Patescibacteriales > GWC2-42-12 > GWC2-42-12. Next base: position 26,774 of record JAQTVB010000013.1, on the reverse strand, counting down.
GATTGTGAAAATAATCAAACGAGCCCTGCGAGACGAGGAACGGGGACTGGGCAAACTGAATATAAAAATTGACGAGGCCGTCATCAGGTTGCTGGCACAGATGTCTAATGGCGACGCCCGCGTAGCTTTAAATGTCCTGGAATATGCGGCTATTTCATCAGCCGGAAGAGGCGGGAGCGAGGTGGTAGGCGAGGCGGGCGCGGGAGCAATGATTACTGCCGAGACCATTAAAGAAGCCTTCCAGAAGTCTTATTTGTTTTACGATAAAGACGGGGAGGAGCATTATAATATCATTTCCGCGCTGCATAAAGCCATGCGCGGTTCGGACGCGGATGCCGCTTTATATTGGCTGGCGCGCATGGTGGAAGCGGGCGAAGATCCGCTCTATATCGCGCGGCGCCTGGTGCGCTTTGCCTCCGAGGACATCGGCCTGGCCAATTCGCGCGCCCTGGAGCAGGCGGTCGCCGCCTATCAGGCCTGTCATTTTATCGGTTTGCCCGAATGTAACGTAATTTTGGCTCAAGCCGTGGTCTACATGTCCAAATGCCAAAAGTCCAATGATTTGTATACGGCTTATAACCAAGCGGCCGCTGATGTGCGCGAGTACGGCAACTTGCCGGTGCCATTGCATATCAGAAACGCGCCAACCAAGCTGATGAAAGATTTGGGCTACGGCAAAGACTATAAGTACAGCCCGGATCATGATTATAAGGAAAAGCAAGAATATTTGCCGGAAAAATTAAGAGGAAGAAAATATTTGAAAAATTTCTAATAAAAATCTCAAACACCAATGACCAAACAAATCCCAAGTCCCAAACCCCAATGATCAAAAATGAATTGGGATTTGGAATTTGGGGTTTTGTTGGTCATTGGAGTTTGAAATTTGGGATTTGTTTAGTTAATTAGGTCAATTAGGTTAATTAGGAATTTAGAAAATTATTATGTCTAACACTGGAAAACCTAAACTCCTTCTCCATATCTGCTGCGTCGGTTGCGGCGTTTACGCCAGCCAGCTTCTTAAACAGGCTTACGAAGTAACGCTGTTTTTTTATAATCCCAATATTTGGCCCGAAGGCGAGTATCTGAAACGGCTTGAAGAAACAAAAAAAATCGCCGGCGCTTTTAACCTGCGATTGATGGCGGGCGATTATGAGCATGGCCGGTGGCTGGAAGCTGTGCGCGGCCATGAAGGCGATCAGGAAAGAGGAGAGCGCTGTTTAATCTGCTATCGCTTCAGGCTAGAGCAAGCCTGCAAGATGGCGCAACAACTGCCTTGCGCTTATTTAACAACTACTCTAACCACCAGTCCGCATAAAGACGCCGCGGCGATTAATAAAATCGGCCGGGAATTGGCGGCGGTTCATGGCCTAAAATTTTTGGAGCAGGATTTTAAAAAACAAGACGGCTTTAAAAAATCTTCCGCCCTGTCGCGCGAGCTGAGCTTATACCGGCAAAATTATTGCGGCTGTGAATTTAGTAAATCTCGTAGCTTGTAGCTCGTATCTCATATCTCATAGCTCGTAGCTCGCAACTGAAGCAGTAATGTCGTTTTTGTTATTAGCGGCAAGCAGTCTAGGGTGCCTTGAAATTTTGAGGGATATTATGTTATAATTGATTCGTAATTCGTAATTTTTAATTCATAATCGCAATTTATGCTACCGGAGAAATGGCAACAATTAGTTGGTAATATCCAGGATAATTTTCAGGTTTTAGAGCATGACAAACAGCACCTTGATGATCAGGGCGGAGTTGATATTGAATATATAGTTTTTAATGGGCCGTTGGGAAAAATGAAATTGGAGTTTATCACCAAATCGGTAGTGTTAGACAGGAAAACCAAATATTCCAACCGCTTTGGCGCCGAAACCGTCGTGGAATATATCTACAGCCAGGATGAGAAAAGCCATAAATTAAAAGCCTATAAATGGGATGAAGCCGCGGACGATTGGCTGGAGATGGAAGCTAAGAAATTTGATTTATAAAGCGCGCGAATTTACTAATATAACAGTACTTACGCACTTAAATTTCAAGCTGATCTTAAAATAGATTATCAATTAAAAGCAACAAACTATAATGCGAATGCTGCAAATTAGAATGCGAATTCTGCGAATAATATTTGCGGCATTCGCCTTTATTCGCAGATTCGCATTATATCCCAGTTCTTGCTAAAAATAAATAGTTTATCTCTAAAATGAGCTAAAATTTTTATGTGCGTAAGTAATGTAATATAATATTATAATGCGTATGGCTAGACAGGGGAAAGTTTTAACTATTCTATTTCTGGTTCTGGTGGCGCTGGTGGCATACTTGGTTTTATCCTCCGAGTCCATTAAAAAAACGGATAATCAGGCCGCGCCGACGCGCAATGAAAATGTGGTTTTGTCAGAGCAAGACTATCAGGCGAAAGTTAAAGAAATTTTTTCCGCATACCAAAAGCTGGCCGCGGATAACAAGTTTACCAAAGAAAAAGTGGCGGAGCTTAAAAACGAATTGCTCAAGATAAAAGGCCTTCAGGAAAAATTCCAAAAACTGCATCTGGATTTTGTTTTGGCTCTGGATAAGACGGAGGATTATATTAACCAGCATGATCAGTCGCTCGGCGAGACAAGCCAGTTGATAATTGATCAATTGAAGGCCGGCTATAGCTGGCTCAACAATTAGCGATATGCCATATGAAATTGAATCGTTTTTTGCCGTTAGCCATTCCTTTGCTGGTTTTTTTGCTTGAAGAAACGTATTTTTTTTCCCCAAAATTGATTTATTTGGCCGCGGTTTTAGCGTTGCTGCTGTTTTTTTTCTCCGTCTGGCAATTCAGCTGGGCCAGTGAAGTTGACAAGCGCTGGTGGAATTATTTGATTTTGCCGGCGACCATGACCATGGCGGTAATGGCTTATACGGTTTTTTTAGGCAACCGGCTGGTTATCCAGCTGCTGTTCGTTATGAGCGTTGTATTTTCCTATCTATATTTGCGTTATGTCTATTATTATTTGCTTAACCCCGCGGCTTACGGAGTTTTCAGCATAGAGAATATTTCCTCTTATGTTAATTGGCTGGCTTTTTTTCTGTCCGCGGCCACGGTTTACGGCTTGGCGTCTTTCCTGAATTTACCGATCGCCTGGCTGGTGCTGGCGATGTTGAGCTTTACCGCTTTGTTGGTTTATCAGATCGCCTGGTCCAATAAGATAGAATTTAAGCTGGCCTTGCCGTATATTTTGATCAGCTGTTTAATCTTAACCGAATTATTCTGGTCAATTTCCTTTTTGCCTTTTAATTATAATATTTCCGGCCTGGCCTTGGCGATTTGCTATTACGTGATTATCGGTTTGGTAAAAAATCATTTATTGCATAAATTGGACGTGGCCAAAGCAAGAATGTATTTACTCTTGGGGTCAATCAGTTTATTATTGGTTCTGGCCACGGCCAGGTGGATCTAATGTTTATCTTATGAAGCATCTTAAAGAATTTTTTAAAAAGCATAATTTATCAATCATGGTAATCATCGCGCTGGTTTTTGGTTTAGCCGGCGGTTTAGCCGGCGGGATATTGACCGGCGTTTATTTAGCCGATTCTTTGTCCGGCTTTTCGCCGTTTGGCAGCATAGATTTTTCTCGCGGCGAATATGCCGGCCAAGGTTTTATCATCAGCAACGCCAAAAATGTTATCGTCCAGCAAGACGCCAAAGTCGATGAAACGATTAATGCGGTCTCCGGCAGCTTGGTGGGAATTTATAAGAGTCAAAAAACCGGCAAGTCAAGCAAAACCTTTTCACCGGTTAATTTTTATAAGATTGGCGAGCCGAATGGACAGGGTTTTATTTTAACTTCAGACGGTTGGATCGTTACCAGCCTGGCTTTAGCTAGAACCTATAATGATTACGTAGCGATTGATCGGGATAAAAAAATATATAAAATTGACAAGGCCGCGGTTGACAGCCTCACCGGGTTGAATTTTATTCATGTCCAGGCGCGGGATTTGCCGGTCAGAAAATTCGCGGAAAGCCAATCTGTCAAGATCGGACAAATCGCCCTGGCCGTAAATTGGCCGGGTTTGAGCCGGGTTACTTCCATCATCGGTCTAAACCAGCCGGAAGTTTTATTAAAATCAAGCGACAATTTTTCCGGCAAGCTGATTTTAAATGATAAGCTGTCCGCGGAATTTAAAGGTGCGGTTATTTTCAATTTATCCGGAGAAGCCGTAGGTTTGGCCGATGACAAAGGGGAAATCCAGCCCATCAGCCGGCTCTCGGGAGCGATTAAAAGTTTGTTCAAGAATCAGGCTGTGGTTAGGCCGGTTTTAGGGGTAAATTACATAAATTTAGACCATTTGGTTCCGATCGACGGCCAAAATCAAGCTTGGCAAAAGGGTGCGGTGCTTTACGGGGACCAGAAGGGCCAAGCAATAGTAAAAAACAGTCCGGCCAATAAAGCGGGTTTGCTTGAAGGAGATGTTGTTCTTTCGGTTGATGATATAAATTTGGATAAAAACAACGATTTGGCCGATGTTATTCAGGCCCATTCGGCCGGTGAAATTATTGATTTGACGATTGTCCGCGATGGTGCGGAAAAAGAGATTAAAGCGACGCTGGGAGCGAAGTAGCGCGTCATATAACGCGGTACGCGCGATACGAGGCAGAGGCGCATTTTGGCCGCCTCTGTTATTTTATTTGCGGAGTTTTTATTTTAAGGAAAAATATGTTATAATGTTAACAACCTTTATGAGAATAAAGTCAATCAGAAATTTAAAGAGTTTAAGGGGCAAAACCGTGTTTTTGCGCGCGGATTTGAACGCGCCAATAAAGGGCAGAATCATAAAAGATGATTATAAAATTGTCGCCATTTTACCTACTATCAGATTTCTTTTAAGGCATAACTGTCGTTTAATTATAGCAACTCACTTAGCGGATGGTAAGGCGACTACTAAGCCAATAGCCAAAAGACTGGCGAGCCTTTTAGATAAAAAAATTAAGTTTGCCGGCGATTATAACAGCGGCAGACTGGCAAAGCTAAGGGAAAAAATGAAAGCCAAGGACATAATTTTTTTGGAAAATTTGCGTTTTAATTCCGGGGAAGAAAAAAACGACAGTCATTTTGCCAAAGAATTGGCTAAATTGGCCGATCTTTATGTTAATGACGCTTTTGCCGTTTGTCATCGCAATCATGCTTCGATGAGCGCGATTAAGCGATATTTGCCGAGTTACGCCGGACTGCTTTTAGAAAAAGAAATTTTAAATTTGGAAAAAATTTTAAGGCCGAACCAGCCGCTAATCTCAATTATCGGCGGGGCTAAAATAGAAACCAAAATCGCTTTGTTGAATAATCTGGCTAAAAAATCTTATCGGGTTTTAATCGGCGGCGCCTTAGCCAATAATTTTATCGCCGCGCACGGTTTTAAAATAGGCAAATCGCTGGCTGATAAGGCCAGTATAAAAATAGCCGCCGGCCTGATAAAAAAATACAAAAACATCATTTTGCCGGTTGACGTGATAGTCGCCGAAAAAGTCAACTCCGATCATGCCGTTTTTAAACCGGTCAATCAGGTCAAAAAAAGCGAGATAATATTAGATATTGGGCCGGGTACCGTCAAATTGTTCGCTCATTTCCTTAAAACGTCTCAGACCATAATCTGGAACGGCCCGCTGGGTTATTTTGAAAATGAACATTTTAAGCATGGCACCATGTCCATCGCTCGCCTGGTGGCAACACGTTCTTCCGGCCATGCTTTTGGCGCGGTTGGCGGCGGCGAAACCATTCAGGCCTTAAAAATGACTGGCATGGAACATTATATCGACTGGATTTCTACCGGCGGCGGCGCCATGCTGGCCTTTTTGGGCGGCGAGCCCATGCCCGGTCTTAGGGGAATAGTGAAATAATTTAGGATCTTTAGGATATTCGGGATTTTTGAGATTTTATAAATTAAGGTTATTCCCAATACCCCAAAAATCTTAATAATCTTAAATATCATAATCTTATGATTCCCAACAAAATCGTTTCAATTTTTGTCGGCGTTTTTTTAACGCTCGGCTCGGTTTATCTGGCTCTATTAAGCTGGAACGCGGTCAAAGCTCATGACTATATCGGTGTTAGTCCCAAGACGCCGCATTCTATCAGTATTACGGGCGAGGGCAAAATAACCGGCGTGCCTGATGTGGCAAAAATCCAGCTCGGCTATTCTATTGTGAAAAATACCGTGGCCGAAGCGCAAAAAGACAATACCGCCAAAATGAACGGCATGGTGGAAAAATTAAAAAAAGATTTTAAAATTGATGCCCAAGACATTAAGACCTTGAATTATTCCATCACCCCGCAATACGATTGGGTTACCGGCCGGCAAATTTTAAAAGGCTATACGGTGAGCCAGGAGGTAAGCGTTAAGTTGAGAGACTTGGATAAAGTAAGCCAAATTTTAGACGCGGCCGGGCAAATTGGCATGAATCAGGTTGGCAGCTTATCTTTTGAAATTGATCAGCCGGAGCAGTTAAAGCAGCAGGCCAGGGAAGCGGCCATCAAGCAAGCCAAGGACAAGGCCGATACTCTAGCAGAAGTCGTGGGCGTAAAATTGGGCAAAATCATTTCTTTCAGTGAATCCACTAATCAGACCCCCGCGCCTTATTATGATAATTATCGGAAACTGGAAAGTTCTGCGGCGATCGGCGGAGCCTCGCCGATGATTGAGGTCGGCAGCAATGAAATCACTATTATCGCTACCGTGGAATACGAGATTTTATAGCTAATTGATTATTTATGCCGCGCACATCAAGGGAAAGGTTTTTCAAAGCCGCCGGTTTTACTTTAATTGAACTTTTAGTGGTAATTTCCGTTATCGGATTTTTATCAACCTTAACCATAACCATGCTGAATTCTGCGAGAATCAAGGCCAGGGACGCGAAAAGACAGGCCGACTTAGTGCAGATTCAAAAAGCGATTGAATTATATTTTATTGATAATTCTTATTACCCGCAATGCGGGACTGATGTTTGCTCCACCACCGGCTATGCTAGTAATATGAGCAATTTGGCGGTGGTTCCGCAACACATGGCGAAGATGCCTCTTGATCCGACCAATATTAATGGATCTTACGGTTATTACTACGCGCGGGGGTACAAGAGAACGGGTCCAGCTTCTTTCGTATATACCGCTTTGGCAATCGATTATATTTTAGCTACCAGACTTGAGGGCATGGCTAGAACTTTTAGCGGTTGGAATAATACTAATTTGAATATTTTGCTGGGAAATTAGCGCGATAGAGTAAGGCTGATTAAATATATTGATTCAGGGCAGATTCTTTTAATATCCCATCTTAAAAAGTTTTTAAACATATTTTATGCCTAAAATAAAAAACATCACCGCTCGGGAAATTTTGGATTCGCGCGGCAATCCGACGATTGAAGCCGCGGTCGCGCTGGATAACGGCTTAACGGCCAAAGCCAGCGTTCCTTCGGGCGCTTCTACCGGAGTTCATGAAGCGGTGGAATTGCGCGATAACGACGCCAAGCGTTATGGCGGCTTAGGCGTATTGAAGGCGGTTAGGAATGTAACGGACAAAATCGCGCCGAAATTAATTGGCGTAAAAGCCGTTGAACAAGAAAAGATTGACGATTTAATGATCAAGCTGGACGGTACGAAAAATAAAGCCAAATTAGGGGCTAACGCTATTTTATCTGTGTCGCTTGCGGCCGCGCGCGCCGGCGCCTTAGCCAAGGATCAAGAACTTTATGAATATATAAGCAAGAGCTATGGGTTTCGAGCTGCGAGTTATGAGATCCCGACTCCCTGTTTTAATATTTTTAATGGCGGCAAGCATGCCGATACTAATTTGGATTTTCAGGAATTTATGGTCATCCCCGTGCTGGAAGCCAGTTTTAAAGATAAGGTGAGGGCGGGCGCGGAAATTTTTCATAAGTTGGGCGAGATTTTAAAAAAAGCCGGTTATGACACGGACGTGGGCAATGAAGGCGGCTATGCCCCTGATATGCATTCCAGCATTCAAGCCATTGAACTGATGATGGCGGCCATTGTCCGGGCCGGCTATCAGCCCGGCGCCGAAGTGGCTTTGGGCATAGACGTCGGCTCATCGCAGTTGTATAATCAAGCGGACGGCAAATATGTTTTTAAGCTGGACCATGCCAGCTATACGTCAGGCACTTTGACCGGCCTTTACTATGAATGGTTCAGGAAATATCCGATTATTTATTTAGAGGATGGGCTGGCGGAAGATGATTGGTCGGGCTGGCAGAAGCTTACCAATGATTTAGGCTCGGAGTTGATGCTGGTTGGCGACGATTTGTTCGTCACTAATTTAGAACGTTTAAGAAAAGGCCTAAAAGAGAATGCCGCCAATGCTATCTTGATCAAGCTTAATCAAGTGGGGACTTTATCGGAAACCGCGGCCTGCGTTAAAATGGCGCAAAAGCATAATTATAAAGTTATTATTTCTCATCGCTCGGGCGAGACCGTTGATGATTTTATCGCCGATCTGTCCGTGGCCGTGGGCGCCGCTTACCTTAAGGCCGGGTCGTTGTCTCGCGGCGAACGCTTGGCAAAGTATAATAGATTGATGGAAATAGAAGACAGTCTAAGATCCAAATCTTAAGCTACCCAACGGCAGGAATGTATAATGTATAATTGACCTAATTTCTAATTTACCTAATCAAGCGCCAATGACCAAAACCCAATGCCCAATCAAGCTCCAAATCCCAAACTACAATTCATCCTTTGAGATTTGGGGTTCGGTATTTTATTAGATCAATTTTATGTTTAAATCGGAATCGAAAAAGGAAACGAATAAAAATATCCTGCCCATGATTTTAGTAATCTTGGACGGCTGGGGCGTTGCTCAACCCAGCAAGGGGAATGCCGTTACTTTGGCAAAAACTCCGGTGATGTCTGAATTGGTAAAAAAATATCCGAGTACTCTGTTGGCGGCTTCCGGCAGGGCGGTGGGCTTGCCGCCGCACCAATCAGGCAATTCCGAAGCCGGGCATATCAATATCGGCGCCGGCAGAGTCGTTGAGCAGGACGTGGTTAAAATTTCCAGAGGGATAAATGACGGAACATTTGCCAAGAACGCCGGCTTCATTGAAGCTATTCGCCACGTTAACGCCAACAAATCAACATTGCATTTAATGGGTTTGATTTCCAACGGCATGAGCGCGCATAGCGATCCGGATCATTTGTTTGCTTTATTGTCTTTTGCCAGGGTCCATAAAGTAAAGGAAGTTTACCTCCATCTTTTTACCGACGGTCGGGATTCTCCCAAATATGCTTCGTTGAAATTGGTCGAGGACATGGAAAAAGTTTTAAAAAACGGCGAAGTTGTCGCGAGCGTTGTCGGCCGGTTTTACGCCATGGACAGAAAGAAAACCTGGGCCAGAACCGAAAAAGCCTATGATGCTTTGGTAAGCGGAATCGGCAGAAAAGCCGTAAGCGCTTCGGCCGCGATTACCGAGAGCTACAACCGTGGCGAAAGCGATGAATTTATCCAACCGTATATCATTACCAAGGATGGCAAGCCTTTACCGAGGATTGGCGATAACGATAGCGTAATTTTTCTCAATCTCAGGTCTGACCGCGCCAGGCAATTTGCCAAGGTTTTCGTGCAGCAAGATTTTACCAAGATGAATCCCGGATCTTTTACTCGAAAGAAGGTTGTGAAAAATTTGCGGTTTGTGGCCATGACTGATTTTGGCCCCGATTTGGATAATATTTTAACCGCTTACCCGAGCGTTGATCTTAAAGAAACTTTGCCCATGGTCTTAAAAGATTTATCGCAATTATATATTGCGGAATCGGAAAAATACGCTCATGTAACCTACTTTTTTAATGGCGGCTATTCAGATCCGGTGGCCGGGGAGAAACGTAAGCTTGTGCCCTCGCCCGACGTTAAGTCTTATGACGAAACGCCGGTCATGAGTTCCGCGGAGCTTGCCAAAGCGGTGATTGAAAATTTATCGTCCCTTGCTAAAGGCGGCCGGAGAATGCTAAACTGGCGGTACGATTTTACGGTTTTGAATTTCGCCGCCCCCGACATGATTGGCCACACCGGAAACCTTAAAGCCGGAACAGCCTGTTGCCGGGAAGTTGACAGATTCCTGGGAGAGATCGTGAAAGTTTACGCGCGCGCCGGCGGCACGATTCTAGTGACGGCCGACCATGGCAATATTGAAGAAATGATTAATTTAAAGACCGGCGAGATAGACACCGAACATTCATCCAATCCGGTGCCATTTATTTTGGTCAATGATAATCTGCGCGATAAAAAATTAAGGGACGGCGGAGCGCTGGGCGATATTGCTCCTACTATTCTTGAGTTGTTATCAAGAGAAAAGCCTAAGGAGATGACAGGTAAAAGCTTAATAAAAATTTCTAATATCTAATTAACCTAATTGACCTAATAAAGCCCTAATCACCAAATCCCAACCTGCCTGCCGGTAGGCAGGTGCCCAACTAAATTCTAAGTTCTAAATCTTAATTCATGTTTGGTTATTGGGATTTGGGAATTGTTTGGTCATTGGTCATTGGGGGTTTGGGATTTTGTTAGATCAATTAGGTTAATTAGGAATTAGAGCAATTAGTAATTTTACATTATAATCATGTCAGACAAAAAACAATCAAATAGACCCAAGCCGGTGGTCTTAATCGTGATGGATGGCTGGGGCGTAACCACGCCTTATTCCGGCAACGCCATTAGTCAGGCGAATACGCCCAATATCAACAGCTATTTGGCCAACTACCCTTCATCCACTCTGGTTGCTTCCGGCGAAGGCGTTGGTTTGCCGTGGGGAGAGGCCGGCAATTCGGAAGTGGGGCATTTAAACTTGGGATTGGGCAGAATCATCTATCAGGATTTGCCCCGCATCAACAAATCCATCACCGATTACAGGTTTTATAAAAATAAAGTTCTGCTCAAAGCCATTGAGAAAGTTAAGAGCAATAATTCAAAACTGCATTTACTGGGGTTGACTTCTTCCGGCTGCGTCCACTCATCGCTGGAGCATTTGCAGGCGCTGATCGCCATGATGGAGGAAAATAAAGTAAGCAAATATTACATCCACGCGATTTTAGACGGGCGCGACACGCCGTTTAATTCCGGTTTGAATTTCATTAAAGAGATAGAAAAATCTTTGTCCGGCACCGGCGGCAAAATCGCGACGTTGCACGGCAGATTTTACGCCATGGATCGGGATAATCATTGGGATAGAACGGCTAAGGCATATGACGCCATGACGTTGGCCAAAGGCGAAAAATTCGCGTCAGCCGAAAAAGCGATAACCGAGAGCTATAAGAAAAAGATTTATGACGAGGAATTTATGCCTGCGGTTATTACCGATCAGGGCGCGCCGGTCGCCAAAATAGAAGACGGCGATGCCGTAATATTTTTTAATTATCGGCCGGATCGGGCGAGGCAAATCACCAAAGCTTTTGTTTTGCCCGGCTTTGAGAAATTCAACCGAGAAAGATATTTGCGCATTTTTTTCGCCTGTTTTACCGAGTACGAAAAAAATTTGCCGGCCGAAATCGTCTTCCCGCCCGAGATCATCAAAAACACTTTAGGCGAGGTTTTGTCCGCCGCCGGCCTTAAGCAACTAAGGATCGCGGAAACGGAAAAATACGCTCACGTGACATATTTTTTCAACGGCGGCCGGGAAGCCGCTTCGCCGGGCGAAGATCAAATCTTGGTTGCTTCGCCGCGGATTTCCAGCTATGACGAAAGGCCGGAAATGTCAGCCCTGGAAACAACCGACAAAGTGATAGAGGCGATCGGGCATGACAGCTACGACTTTATTTTGATAAATTTTGCCAACGCCGACATGGTTGGCCATACCGGAAATTTAAAAGCCACGGTGAAAGCGATTGAAGCGGTGGATAAATGCGTCGGGCGGATAGTAAAATCGGTTGTCGCTAAATCGGGCCTTTTGATTATTACGGCCGACCATGGCAACGCGGAAGTGCTTTTTAATATGCAAACCGGCATGGTTGATAAAGAGCATTCGCCGAATCCGGTGCCGCTGATTATCATCGGCAAGCAATATGAAGGCAAGAGCCTGTCTTTTGGCGACGCGCCCGGAGGAGATTTAAGTTTAGCCAAGCCCCAGGGCATGCTGGCTGATGTGGCGCCGACGATTCTTAAAGTGATGGGCATAGATCAACCGAAGGAAATGACGGGCAGAAGCCTGATATGAATAAAGGAGACATTTAAGATATTTGAGATATTTAGGATTATCCAGAAAGAGTTATCCCAACAATCCCCAAAATCTCAAATATCTTAAGTATTTTTAATTTTTCTATGTCTATCCTCGCTCTAAATTCGGGTTCCACTTCGGTCAAATACAAATTGTTTTCTGATAACGAACAGGAATTGAAGCAGGGCTATATTGAAAATGTCAAAGATCACTTTACGGCCATCAAGCTAGTCCTGAGGGAAATCGGCGATTTAAGGGATTTGGCGGCTGTTGGCCACCGAGTGGTTCATGGCGGCCATAAATTTTTTCAGCCGCTTTTGATCAATGATGAAAATTTAAGAGCGTTGGAGCAGTTCAATGGTTTAGCCCCGTTGCATAATCCCTATAATGTTGCCGGCATCAAAGCGGCCATGGCTTTTTTGCCGCAAGCCAAGCAGGTGGCGGTTTTTGACACGGCTTTTTATCATGATCTTCCGGCTGTCGCCAAATTTTACGCCCTGCCCCTGGAACTCACTGAAAAATACGGCTTAAGACGTTATGGCTTTCATGGCATTTCTCATAAATATGTAATGTTGGAAGCCGCGAAGCTGCTTAAGAAAAAGATTGATAAAATCAATTTAATCAGCTGCCATTTGGGCGGAGGCTGGTCCATCACTGCCATAAAAAACGGCCTGCCCATAGAAACTTCCATGGGCTTTACTCCCTTGGAAGGCCTGGCGATGATCACCAGATCGGGAGATATTGATCCGGGAATAATTTTTAAACTTTTGGAAATCATGCCCGGAGAAATAGACCGCGCCAAAGTGGATCAGCTTTATGACATTTTAAACAAGCAGTCCGGCATCAAGGGTTTGTCCGGCCTTACCGATTATCAGACGCTGTTAGCCAGAATGTCCGCGGGGCAGGCTGAAGCGAAATTGGCTTTTGATTTGGCGGTTACCCGTTTGGTGAAGTACGTCGGAGCCTATTGGACCATGCTTGGCGGCAAGGTTGACGCCATTATTTTTACCGGCAGCGTCGGCTCCGGCAATCCGACGACGCGCTGTCAAGTTATGGAAAAAATCAAATGCTTGGGTGAATTGCCCATGCTTTCAATCAAAACCGACGAAGAATTGATGATCGCCAGGGAAGCGAGAGAGGTCGTGTCCAAGTAGCAGGCACTTTATTTTACTTCTAACTTTTATAAATAAGATGTCCGTGGCTTTGGAACCTGGATCCCGGGTCAAGCCCGGGATGACAGTTAAGATATATGATAAAGCGTTTGTTTAATAGTAGCATTAATAGCATAACCGCGGCCGCTATCTTGGTGGCGTTTTTTTCTTTAATCAGCCGCTTTTTAGGCATATTTCGCGATAGAATTTTAGCCGGCCAATTCGGCGCCGGCGATACGTTGGATATTTATTACGCGGCTTTCCGCGTCCCGGACTTAATTTTCAATTTGTTGATCTTGGGGGCTTTATCGGCCGGTTTTATCCCGATTTTCACTTCGCTGATTAAAAGCCCCCTAGAAAGGATCCGTTCTTTATTCGGCGATGAGAACAAAGAAGCCTGGGAACTTACCAGTAATGTTTTAAATATTCTCGGCTTGGGGCTGATAGTTTTGTGCGGCTTGGGGGTGGTTTTTGCCCCGCAATTCATGAGACTGGTGACGCCCGGTTTCAGCCAGGAAAAGATGGCTCTAACCGTTGATTTATCAAGAATCATGTTTTTGTCGCCGATTTTTTTAGGGATTTCCAGCGTTTTCGGCGGCGTTTTGCAGTCGTTCAGGAGATTTTTCGTCTATTCGCTGTCGCCGATTTTTTATAATATCGGCATCATCGCCGGGGCGTTATTTTTGGTGCCGCTTTGGGGAGCTTACGGTTTGGCTTGGGGTGTGGTTTTAGGGGCTTTTGCCCATATGCTGGTGCAAGCGCCGGCTTTATTCCAGTTGGGCTTTAAATATAGCTTCAAAATTAATTTGCGCAGCCCCAAAATATTAAAAATTTGGCTGATGATGGTGCCGCGGACCATGAGCTTGGCTATCTCGCAATTTAATTTATTGGTGATTACTGTTATCGCTTCAACCTTGCCCAGCGGTTCGCTCTCGGTTTTTAACTTAGCTAACAATTTGCAGTCTTTTCCCGTAGGCATTTTCGGCATCTCCTTTGCCATCGCCGCTTTTCCGGCCATGTCGGCGGTCGCTTTTAATAAAGAGCATCTGGTGAAAGATCTTTCTTTAACGGTGCGGCAGATATTATTCTTTATCATTCCCTCCAGCATTATTCTTTTGGCCTTGCGCGCGCAAATTATCAGAGTAATCTTGGGCACCGGCCAATTTGATTGGCAGGATACGATTTTAACCATTAACGCTTTGGGTTTTTTCTGCCTGTCTCTTTTCGCCCAGTCATTAACGCCGCTTTTAACTCGCGCTTTTTACGCGCGCCACGATTCAAGAACTCCTTTTCTGATCGGCCTGGCTACGGCGCTAGTCAACATTTTTTTGTCCATCTGGCTGTCGGCGCGGCTGGGCGTGGCCGGATTGGCGCTGGCTTTCTCCGTATCAAGCATCATGAATTTAATTCTCTTGTGGCTGTGGCTGAAGTTGGAAATCGGCGGCATTGATGAAGCAAAAATTTTTATTTCAACCGTAAAATTTTCTTTAGCCGCTTTAATCGCCGGCCTGGTTGTTCAGGGAGTGAAAATAATTATTGGCGATAACATTGACATGACCAGGCTCTGGGGAGTCTTAACTCAAGGCTTGATCGCCGGTTTGTTGGGGCTAGCGGTTTATTTGCTGGTTTGCCTGATTTTAAAAAGCGAAGAACTTTTTGCTTTTTGGTCGTCTTTAAAGCGGCGCTGGCCGTTCAAAAAAGTCGGAGCCGCGACCGATCAGGGCGAAGCCAGGGGAATCTAGGAATTTTAGATTTTGGATTTTCGATTTATTTGACCGGAAACCGGAAAGTTAGTAGGATACTATTACGTGGACAGGGCGTTGCGCTGTCCTTTTCAAAAGACAAAGTTATGCTCAAGATTAGAAATTTTTGCATTATCGCCCACATTGATCATGGCAAGTCAACCATGGCCGACCGCATGCTGGAGATCACCGGCACGATTGAGAAAAGGAAAATGCGCGATCAAGTGCTGGATCAGATGGACCTGGAGCGGGAGCGGGGCATTACCATAAAACTTCAGCCGGTCAAAATGGAATACCGGGGTTTTGAGCTTAATCTGATTGACACACCGGGCCATGTTGACTTTACTTATGAGGTGTCCCGCAGTTTAGCCGCCGTTGAGGGCGCGGTTTTATTGGTGGACGCGACCCAGGGCATTCAGGCGCAGACTCTGGCGAATTTATATTTGGCTTTAGAGCAAAATTTGACCATTATCCCGGTTATCAATAAAATAGATTTACCGGCGGCCGACATTGAAAAAAGCCGTAAAGAAATTATGCAATTATTGGGTTGCAAAGCGGAAGAGATTATTTTAGCTTCCGGCAAAACCGGCCAAGGTGTTAAAGAAGTTTTGCAAGCCGTGATTGATCGCGTGCCGGCGCCCGTAGAGACGCGCCATGGCGCGTCTCTACGGGCGCCATTGCGCGCCTTGATTTTTGATTCCACCTATGACGAATACCGCGGCGTAGTTGCTTATGTCCGGATTTTTGACGGCCGGGTGGAAAAGGGCGACAAGATTACTTTGTTGGCCACTAAAGCTAAGAGTGAAGCTTTGGATGTCGGCATTTTTAAGCCTGAATATAAGACAACCGGCAAGCTGGAGACCGGAGAAATCGGCTACATTGTCACCGGTTTCAGGGACGTGAGCGAATGCCGGGTCGGGGACACGGTCGCGCTCGCGAAATATGGCGATGAAACCAAATCTTTGAAAGGCTATAATGAAGTTAAGCCCATGGTTTTTGCCGGCATTTTTCCGCGCGAGGGCAATGAATTTGAAGAATTAAGAGAAGCGATTGCCAAGCTAAAGCTTAGCGACGCCGCTTTGGCCTATGAACCGGAAAGTTCCGAAGCTTTAGGTTTCGGCTTTAGATGCGGCTTTCTGGGGCTATTGCATTTAGAAATTTTTCAGGAGCGGCTCAAAAGAGAGTATAGCTTGAATTTAATCGTCACCGTTCCCAGCGTGGCATATAAAGTGCGTGAAAAAAACGGCATGGAATTAATTATCCGCAGCCCGCAGAAATTGCCCGATCCGTCCGAAATGGAAAAAATTGAAGAGCCTTGGGTGAGATTGGATATTATCGCACCCAAAGAATATATCGGGCCGATTTTAAATCTAACCCAGGAAAAGCGCGGTGTTTATAAAAATACCGAATATATTGACGAAACCAGAGTGATTTTGCATTACGAGATTCCTTTAGCCGTGATTTTGGTTGATTTTTACGACAAGATAAAAAGCGCCAGTTCCGGCTACGCTTCAATCAATTATGACTTTATCGGTTATCGGCAAGCCGACGTCGTAAAGATGGATATTTTAGTGGCCGAGGAAGCGGTGGAAGCGCTGGCTATGATTGTTTATTCGGATGAAGCTTTTAAGCGCGGCAAAGAAGTGGTGGCAACTCTGAAAGAGACTCTGCCCAAGCAAATGTTTGTTGTTAAATTGCAGGCGGCCATCGGCGGAAAAATCATCGCGGCCGAGCGGATTTCCGCCATGAAAAAAGACGTTACGGCCAAACTGTACGGCGGCGATGTCACCCGCAAGCGCAAACTTCTGGAAAAACAAAAAAAAGGCAAGAAGAAAATGCTGGCGCACGGCAAGGGCAGCGTGGAAATTCCCAGCGATGTTTTTGTGAAGCTTTTAAAGAGATAAAATATAATAATGCGAATACTGCGAATTAAATTGCGAATGCCGCGAATTTTATTTGCAGCATTCGCATATATTCGCGGATTCGCATTAACTATTTTTATGAAAAAGAAACCCTTGCAAAGAATTTTTTGGACCATCATCAGCGTGATGGTGATTTTTACCATGGTGGCCTGGACTATCGGCGCGTTTTTTTAAACCCCACCAATCAACAAATTCGTATTTGATTTGTAGATTTATGGGCATGATTATTATGCAAAATAAATGGCAGTTAAAACCCGCGGTGTCGGCTGATTTGGTAAAACAATTTCCCGAATATAACAAAATTATTCTTCAGCTTTTGGCTAACAGAAATTTAATCGAGAAACAAGCCATAGAAACTTTTTTTCTTCCGGTTGAGTCTAAATTGCTTGACCCGTTTTTATTCAAAGATATGCGGGCGGCGGTGGAACTTACGATTCAGCATATTAAAGCGGGGGATTTAATCGCGGTTTACGGCGATTATGACGCCGATGGAGTAACATCCGCGGCGCTGGTAACGGAAATTTTAAAAATCCTCAAAGCCAAAACCGCCGTCTATATTCCGGCGAGAATTACCGAGGGCTATGGCCTGAACAAGAAGGCGATTGACGAGCTTAAGAAAAACGGCGCTAAACTTATTATCACGGTTGATAACGGCATCCGCAATAAAAGCGAAGTTGAATACGCGCGCGGCCTGGGTCTTGATGTAATCATATCCGACCACCATGAAGTTCCGGCGAAGCGGGAGGACTGGCCGGATTGCCTGATTATTAATCCCAAAGCCGATAGCTACCCGTATAAATTTTTGGCCGGCGTGGGCGTGGCTTTTAAATTTGCCAGGGCTTTGATAGAGACCGCCAAACTGGACGTTAATACCAAGACTAAGCTGGAGGAAAAGATTTTGGATTTAGTGGCGGTTGGCACGGTGGCCGACATGGTGAGCCTGATCGGCGAGAATAGAGCGTTAGTCGGCCGGGGGCTTAAAGTTGTTAATCAGCGGAAAAGATTGGGTTTAAAAGAATTAATAGACATTTCTCAAATTAATGGCGCGAAAGAGATAAAAGCCTGGAACATCGGCTGGCAGATCGGCCCGCGCTTGAATTCGGCCGGCCGAATGGATCACGCTAACACGGCCTATGAACTTTTAATTACCAAAGATAAAGCCGAGGCGGTGCAGATCGCCCAAAGCCTAAACGAAAAAAATCAAGCCAGACAGAAAATTACCGAGGAAATATTCGCGGCGGCTAAAAAGATGGTAGAAGAAAAAATGCTGGCTGATAAAATTTTGGTTGTGGCTTGCCCTTCAAGCGTGGGGGGAAGCGGCGTTTGGCCCGAAGGCGTGATGGGATTGGTGGCGGGCCGGTTATGCGAAGCCTACGCGCGCCCGGCGCTGGTGATAACCGAGCATCAGGGGGAAATCAAGGGTTCGGGCAGGAGTGTCGATGAGTTGAATATTATTAAGGCGGTTGAAAAATTAAGCGAGCATTTAAAGAGGTTTGGCGGCCATGCGGCGGCTTGCGGCTTTACGGTAAAAAGCCGGGAAGACTTGGCGGCGTTCACTGAAAAAATCAAGGCCTTGGCCGCCACGGCTTTAGCCGGGGTTGAACTGGCGCCGAAAATATTGGTTGAAGCGGAAATTGATTTGGCGGACATCAATGATGAATTCGTGGAAATTTTGGAAAAATTTGAACCGTGCGGCGAGGAAAATGAACGGCCGAAATTTTTAAGCCGCGGTTTGACTATCATGGATAAGATGACCATGGGGGCGGACGCCCGGCATGTAAAATTCAGATTCGGTTCGCTTTGGGCCGTAGGCTTCGGCCAGGCGGCAAACTGCCAAAATTTTAAAATCGGCGATCGGGTTGATGTGGTTTATTATTTGGAGTTTAATGAATTCAACGGGCGGCGGACGGCGCAGATGAAAATTGTGGATATAAAAAAAACATAACGTATAGTTGTCATCCCCGCGAAAGCACCCCAGTTTTCCTTTTCAGCGCCGAGGTCGGCACAGAGGAACAATCCAGGGGTGCGAGGCACGAACATGTTTTCTGGATTCCCGCTTTCGCTCGCCTCGCTAAAGCTATGGCGAAGCGGGCGGGAATGACAAGATGATTTATTATGCAATATAATAAGTTGACTCTTTACACCGACGGCGGTTCAAGAGGCAATCCGGGTCCGGCCGGAATCGGCTGCGTGATCCTGGATGAGCAGGGGAATGCCGTTGAAAAAATTTCCGAATATATCGGCGAGGCCACCAATAATCAGGCCGAATACCAGGCGCTGTTGGCTGGCCTGGATAAGGCCAAGAGTCTTGGCGCGCAAGAAGTTGCAGTTTTTTTAGACAGCGAGCTGGTGGTCAAGCAGATGAATCGGCAGTATCGGGTCAAAGATAAAGACTTGGCATCTTTGTTTGTTAAGGCCTACAATTTGACTTTGGGATTTAAAAAGGTTATTTTTAAACATATTCCGCGCGAAAAAAATCAGTTGGCTGATAAATTGGTGAATTTGGCGTTGGATAAAGAAGAAAAATAAGGACACATGGCTCAGTTGGTTACCCGCCCGAACGACTGGCGTCGTCCAGTCGGGCGGGGAGCGCGACGTTGAATATATAGAATGAATTTTGGACAATTAGCTCAGTTGGTTAGAGCGCTGCATTCACATTGCAGAGGCCGCTGGTCCGAGTCCAGCATTGTCCACCAGAAAACATTTAAGATTGAGGATTTTTGATTTTAGATTTAAAGTCGCTTAGAAAATAGGCGATTTTTTGTATGTTAAAAAATTAGCTATTTTTAGCTAAAAGATGAATTTTTAAGTTTTGGACGATTGACAAGATATTAAAATTATGCAATAGTGATCAGTTAATGAAAATAGGCTTATGGTGAGCCTATTTTCGTTGGCAGAAGCACATTTCCAACTTACTTATGAACAAAACAACAGCTCTAGCTGGCGCATTATTAGTATGTGTCGGCATTGTCACTCTGGTATGTCATTGTCGGCAGGCCATGAACACCGCCGATAACGCAGTTGCGGCCGCGCAAACGGCCGAAACCAAAACAACGCCGGTTCAAACAGAGACTCCGGCGCCGGTTGCGGCAGAAACCAAACCAGCAACCAACGGCGCGGTCACGCATCTGGACGACGGCTCGGTTGTTATCCGAGAGCGGGCGAAATTCGCTTATGCGCCGGCCAACAGTCAGCCGTCAGGAAAGATTATAACCGAAGCCGAATTTCAGCAGCTTTACCGCCGCAATACAAACAACAAAAGCGGCGGCAAGTAGTTAGGGTCAGAAAAACAGACAAAAGCAAACAAAAGAGAAACGGAAAAACATGAACAAATTAGTGTCAATAATCGGGATGGTCGTTTTGGCGGCCATCATGTCAATTGGCCCAGCGGCCGCGCAAACTCCAACCACCAATACGTCGCTGGCGGTTTTGCCGATATATAGCCAGGACGTTCTGCGGGAGTCGGCCCTGAAGATGATCACGTACGGGACCAGGGGGGTCTGGGCAAACTCCATTGATTGGGATTATCCCGGAACCTTAACGGGACTGTCGCCGAAAGGCGATTTGATAAAAATTTAGCAAAAGATAATCAGAGCATCTTAATCTCGGTTAACTTTTGTTAACTTTCTATCTCATTTCATTAATTTTTTCTCTCCTTTTGCGCCCTTGGGCGCAAACATCCCTTGCGGAGCCGTTAGGCTCCGATCGGCATAGGCAAAATTTTAACCGCCTTTTTTAGGTTATGGCAAATCGCCAAACCGAAATTTTCAAACAGCACTTTTAACTTGCCTCGGTATCTCGTCCTCTTTCTCAATTTTGAGAATGTGCCTTCAAACGGCATTCTCACTCCCGACCGCCAGCAATCCAGACCGCGGTTTTTGTTTTTGTTGTTGTTTTTTCTGATCGTGCCGGCGGCGCAGCCGTTGGCTAAGAGAATCAAGTCTGATTTTTTCGTATCGTACAATTTATCCATAAACACCATCTGGTTCTGTGGGCAAACATCTGGGAGCGCCCGAAAGTCCGGAACATTGGCCGGAGTAACCGCCAATTTGTCTATCAAACCAAATCTCATATCAACCGAGCAATGCCTCTTGTAGCCGAACCAAATCTTGTTTTTTGATTTAGCACCCCATCTGGCGTCTTTGTCGGCCGCGTATTTCGCCACTACGGCATTATCTAGTTTTTCCAAACCATCTTTAATCGCTCTATCCCGCTCCGCCCACAGGGCTGATTTAGTGATTACGGCCGAGGCATCAATGAATTTGAATGTATCGCCGAACAACCCCTGCTTTCTCAAAATTTCGTTTGTTTTGTTAAAAATATCAGCAATATTTTTTACTCCCAGTCTTTTTCTTAATTTGCCGAAATAACTGTGATCGGGCGTGGTTTCCAGGAGTTCAAATCCGCAGAACCATTTAACCGCCACATTTTCTCGTAGCGCGCTTTCCATCTGCCGATCCGAATAATCTTCCCAAAACTGAACCAGCAAACACTTAAACCCTTTCAATATATCAATTCCCTTGGCGCCAATTTCGCTATACAGCGCGTAATATGGCGAGGCAATCTCGGCGAAATTAATTACTTCGTTTAATTTTCTGAATGTATGATCGGCAGCTACCAATTTTTCTAAAATTTCCTCTTCATTGGTAGTAATCATTTTAATAGTTTTATTTTCTCTTTTGACCATAAAATTAGAGTTAATTATTAGTTATTTATACTCTAATTTTAGCACGAAACCAGTTCTTTTTCCCATTGTTGAATGTGCATAACTTGCGGCCTGACGGCCGCTTTTTTAGTCGCCTGCGGCGACTTGTTTGGCGACAGTCCCTTAACCTACGTCCAGGCACGCGGCAATGGAGCCGAGAATGTTCTGGATCAACTTTTCGGCGTTGAGCTGGTTTACCGGCTCTTCAACCCTCTGGACGTCGTCCATGGCTATACCTGGCTGTACAACTCCTGCGATACGACGGTATTCAGCGGTTACGCCAAATTCGTCGGGGTCAGTCTCGAAACCAACACGCCGACCTACGAGATCTGGATGAACGGGGTGCCTCTGCCCTCAACCGTCCAGTCAGCTGAGGTATTGGCCCTTGATGAAAACGGCCAAACAGCCAATCGGTATCCTTTGGAGGTAGACAAGTGCAACGAGCCGCTTTTCTATGAATGGATGTGCGGCGCGCCCAATGGCTTGTTGGTCTTAAAATCACCCAATGGGGTTTTATGCATTTACCGCTTGGGCGACGTGTCCGTTTTCAGCAGCCCTGTGTTGCAGGAAAAGTCTCACTGGCAGATAGCGGGACATCACGTCCTTGATCTGATGCCGGGCCATACCGCCTGGATCGCGGAGGCTTACTATTTGCCTACAGCCCTTTTCCGAGTGCCGGAAAAGCTGAAGACGACCTTGGACGTTTACGGTATCGTCCAAAAAGACAGCCAGCTTCTGTTGGTCAGGCCGCTGGCGGCTATCATCACCCCGACAGATCCGACCCTCCCTCAATGGGTAGTCAACCTTGACCAAAGCCGGCCGACGGTTGATGTCCCATTTGAGATCGGCGAATACCGCGTCCGCTTCGACTGGACCGGCACCGGCTTCATGGAGCCCGGCAATCTCTACACCGGCCCCATGAGCGGCGGTGGCGGCGGCATGGGCGTGTCACCCAGCACTGCTGAAGGCCAAACTACAACTGCGGCGGCAGAAGTGCCGTAGACGCAGTACTGTTCTTTGCATCTTTGTATCGCGACCGCGTTTGAAGTTTTCCTCCTGGCAGAGGGGAACTTCGGGCGCGGTCTCTTTTTATAAAAAAATATTTATTATTAGCGAAAATATTAGGTTTAAATTTTTTAACATTGACATTTTTTAAAATTTATGCCACTATGTTAAGTTAATTCGTTCTTTCCATCGCGCTTTACTAAATGCCAATTTTATGCAAATAACATGATAAGTAAGTTATTTTCATTGATTTGGCATTTTAGTTAAGCCAAAACCGCCATTAGGCGGAAACAACAAACCAAACAGCAGACAGAAAAAACATGAAAACAACAATCAAGTCGGTTATTGCAGTAACGGTGGCGATTTTTTCGCTGCTTTTCGTTGGGACGTTCACGGTCGCTCACGCCGAAGACATTCGGCTGACGATCAGCAAAACGGGCCAGACCGGAGTCATTTCCTGGTCGGGCCAAACCGGGGCGTTCTACAAAGTGATGAGCTCCACCAACCTGAAGGATTGGCAGGTTGATTCCATGCAGCAACTGCATACGTATGCTTTCAGCATAATCAATGGGGCGCGTTTCTTTCGCGTTGAAAGAATTTCGTCGGCCGCCGGCACCTTAACTATGGCCAAAAACCCGGAGTTTCCCGACCAGTTCGTGACCCCAGGCGCCATGGATGTTAAGTTGGGGTCATTTGTGGTCAGTGCGGGAGCGTTTGAAGGGGTAAAAATTGATGGTATTACCCTATACAGTCCAATCTCTTCCTGGGAGGACTATTTTATATTCTCCTGGGTATATATAGTCGACCATGCTACCGACACAATGATAGACTGGAGAGATGGCTTAAATACTTCTGGGGGTTATAATGGTTTTAGGGCCAACTTCACTCTGTCTGCTTCAATCAGTAAAGTGTTTGATGTTTATGGAGACATCAGTTCAGGAATTCCGCCCCGCGTCTGGCAGGCGAGTGTTGGTGTACATGGATATGGAATAGACTCCGGCACGTTTATTTACACCGATTTAATTCCTCTCCAAACCATCACCATCGACAACGGTTCGCTGACGGTCGCCAAGTACTCCGGCTTCGGTGACCAGACCGTGGTCGCGGGCGTGAATAACGTCCAGCTGGGTTCGCTCGTATTGACTGCGGGCGCGACCGAAGGCGTGGCTGCCAGTTCCGTCTCGGTTCATTTGTCAACGGCAGAAGCCGCGGCCGTGGTCAATATGGGTCTTAGGGACCATAACACCGGAGCGACGCTTGGCACAGTCAAGTATGTTCCGGGGACTGCGAATAATTATTCGCTGCCACCCAACATCATTCTGACCACTAATGGGTCAAGGACGATTGACCTCTACGCCGATGTAAAATCGAGCGCTACTCCTGGAACCTGGCAGGCGACCGTGAGCGCCGATGGTTCGGGCATGACAACGGGCGCTGCGGTTTCTGCGCCGCCCCAGGATTTGCAGACCATTACCATCGTAAGCGGCGGTACTTTGACCGCCGCCTGCGGCAACATGCCGGATTCAGCTATCCTAATTGCCGGGTCAACTGGCAACCATGTGGCGCAGCACACCTTCAGCGCGATGAATGAAGGTTTCACCGTTAATGAGCTGAAGTTCACAGCGCCGTACTACTTCGCCTTGTCAACGGCCGGAGTTACTATTGAGTATTACGATAGGAGTGGCAGGGCCCAGCAGGCGAACAGTGTCTTTGTTACTGGTCCTGGCCCCAATACAAATTCTGCCGCTATCGCCACTTTCACCGGCCTGACCATGTACGTGCCGAACGACGCCAACGCTTGGTTTGACGTTGACATTGATCTTGGGACCATCGCCGCAGGCGCTTTTTCAGGTGCGAGCGGCGCCATCACCTTACTCGCCAACGAAGGCTTTAGCGCCACCGGCGACTCGGGCACAGTCATAACCTCGCTTGGCGCAAACGACCTGACCGGCAACACCTTCTACATCAGGAAGAGCAAGCCTACGTTCACTATGCTGGACGCCGGCACCGACCCGGTCAACGGGCCGCTTTACCGCTTCTCGGTGGTGGCTGACAATGCGGGCGGCATTGACATCAAACAAGTAGGCTTACAGGTTCGGGCTACTGGCTGCAACGTAAGCGGGCTGTATCTCTACGATCCGAACACTTCAACCGTTCTGACCGACGTTCCGGAAGACCTGCTTGAAAATGGCAATGTGTTTTTGCCAGTTGGTACGTTCAATTGGTTTAATGCACAGGACACTTTGGCTATCGGCTCAACGCCAAAGGTTTACGAAGTTTGGAGCACGGTTACCGGTTATAACGAGCCGGGCGACTCTATCACCGTAACATTCAGGCGAGAATGGTATATGGCTCCCAACAGTACGGCCTATGATATAGGCGCTCATTACAGCGGTGGCGTGATTTGGTCAGACAGGTCAGCTCCAATGCATTCAACCTTTAGCGAAGATTGGTTCAACGGTTTCTTGGTTAAGGGGACGGACGGAGTTAAGGACGGAGTCCAGACTTTCACCAGGTAGGCCGTCAGCGGTAGAAAATACCGCCTTTGCACAAATGACAGCCGCGCTTCGGGGTTTTTCAAGAATTGGAGACTCTGAAGCGCGGTCTTTTTTATGCTGTCGCTTTGCGAGCGGCACTACCAATGCCGCACATCCGAATTTAAATTGACTTTTATCGGGTTTAATGGTAATATTTTTCCATAATTTGTTCTTTTATATTTTGCTAATATCAGGGCAAGCGGATGATTGCACTGTTACAAATTTATTTTGCCACAGTGAGGAAAGTCCGGACTCCAAAAGCGTGTAATGCGCTGGCAAGCGGCAGTCGCTAACGGCGACCAAGAGCAATCTTAGGGAAAGTGCCACAGAGACAATACTAGTCCGCCTCAGCGGCGGACGAAAGGTGAAAAGTTAAGCCGTGTTTAAGTTATGTGGGATATCCGAATAACTTAGGCTAGGCTGATTCTGCGCCGGTGACGGCGCTAGATGGCAAACCCTGCCTGGAGCAAGAGCAAACTACGTTCGTTTTCAAACGGCGTAATGAAAAGTGGCTCGCTTGAGCCTTACAGCAATGTTCGGCCCAGATAGATGATCATCCCCTCCACCATAATATGGCGGGGGGACAGAATCCGGCTTATAGCTTGCCCTGATATTAGTAAAATATAAAGATAATACGAATTACGAATATAATACGAATATACGAATAAATACAATGCAAAACATAATTAAGGCGAATGGCGTGGCTATCAGTATTCGTAAATTCGCCTGCCTGCCGGTAGGCAGGTACAAGATTCGTAATTCGTATTATCTTCGTATATTCGTATTCAAATTCGTAATTCGTATTATATTCGTAATTCGTATTATATATGAAGAAGTCTGAACTATTTTTTTCTTTTCTGCTCGTGCCGCTGGATTTTTCAATGATTATTTTGGCCGGTCTCTCGGCTTATTATTTGCGTTTTACGGCCGTGGCCACAGAAATCAGGCCGGTAATTTTCAGCCTGCCCTTCGGCGAATATTTTCAAATTTTATTTTTGATCGCGATTGCCTGGCTGGTAATTTTCGCTTTGGCCGGGCTGTATAATATCAAAAGCCCGCGCGGCCTAGGCCATGAAATCTATCGCGTGGTTCTAGCCTGTTCCACAGGACTGATGTTGATTGTCGTCCTGATTTTTATTTTTCGGGAGTTGTTTTCTTCGCGCTTCATCGTTTTGGCCGGCTGGCTGCTGGCCATTGTTTATATTGGCGCGGCCAGGATTATTGTCAGGTCGGCGCAAAAGACGCTTTTGGCTTATGGCGTCGGCGTTCATAAAATAGTTTTGGTCGGCAATAGCAAAACCACCGATATTTTGATTCATGAATTTTCCAGCCGAAAAAAATCCGGCTATGAAATCGTCAAGCGGTTAAAGAGTTTCAGCTTGGAATCCGAAGCGGAGCTGGCCGAATATCTGAAGACCAGCCAAATTGATGAAATCATGCAGAGCGATCCGAACTTAAGCAAAGCCGAAGTTTTACGCTTATTTGATTTTGCCGATGAGCATCATTTAACGTTTAAATACGCGGCCGATTTATT
>JAQTVB010000012.1 GCA_028707005.1 Patescibacteria group bacterium | reverse complement strand
TATTCTAAGCGTTTGACGGAGCACGCGGCTCGCGCTAAGCAAGTTTTGGAAAGAGTGGGGCTGGGCCACCGCTTGCATTATTATACCAACCAGATTTCCGGCGGCGAAAAGCAGCGCGTGGCCATCGCCCGCGCGCTGGTTAACGCTCCGGCCGTGATTTTCGCCGATGAGCCGACCGGCAATCTTGATTCAAGATCGGGCGTGCAAATAATGGAAATTTTACAGAACCTTAATGAACAAGGCAACACCATAGTCTTGGTGACGCATGAAACTTATACTTCCGAGCACGCCAAAAGAATCATAAAGATCAAAGACGGTTTGATCGTGGATGATTACGCGGTGGCGCGGAGAAGAATCGCTCGCGACGGCGCGCTATTAAAGTAATCACGCGAAGTTGCGGGTAAACTATCCGTGTCTTAATTCGCGCATTCGCGCTATATGTATGCTAGAGTTCTGCAAACAATGCGTTAAGATTTCCACTAAAGCGCTTCTGACCAATAAAGGCAGAAGCTTTTTAACAATGCTGGGCATAATTATCGGCGTGGCCGCGGTGATCATTATTATGGCCGTCGGCGCCGGAGCGCAAAGCCTGATTATCAATCAAGTCAAATCTTTAGGCACTGATATTATCGGAATTTTGCCCGGAGCTTCCGAAGAAGAAGGTCCGCCCGCCACTATCATGGGCATTGTGATTACCACCCTTACTTATGACGACGCGCAGGCCATTAATGACAAAAAAAACGTGCCCAACGCCGTAGAGACAGTCGCTTATTATAAGGGCATGGGAACGGCCAGCTGGGGCGCGAATTCCTACGACACTAATTTGAGCGGCACCACGGTCGGCTATTTAACCGTGGAAAACGGGGAGATTGAGCAGGGCAGGTTTTTTACCAAAGAAGAAGAAACCAATTTAGCCAAAGTCGCCGTTTTGGGCAGCGCGGTTAAAGAAGAGCTGTTCGGCGAATCAGATCCGGTCGGCCAAAAGATAAAAATCAAAAAACAAAATTTTGAAGTTATCGGCGTTATGAAAGAGCGCGGCACGGTGGCTTTCCAAAATAATGACGACCAGATTTTCTTACCGCTGAAAACCATGCAAAAATTGATTGCCGGCGTGAATCATATCAGCATGATACGGATTAAAATTGACGACCAAGCCAATGCGGCCAGAGCCATGGAGGATATAAAAGTGATTTTGCGCGAACAGCATGAAATTAAAGATCAAAGCGGAGCCAATGATGACTTTACCGTAAGGAGCTCGGCTCAAGCGCTGGAGATGATTACGACGATTACCGACGCGTTAAAATTCTTTTTGGCCGCCATGGCGGCGCTGTCTCTCTTGGTCGGCGGCATCGGCATTATGAACATCATGCTGGTAAGCGTGACGGAAAGAACGCGGGAAATCGGTTTGCGCAAAGCGGTGGGTGCGAGCAATAAAAGTATTATGTCGCAATTTTTGCTGGAAGCCATTACCATCACTTTGGCCGGCGGCAGCGCGGGAATTATAACCGGCGGCCTGGTTGCCGTTTTAATTTCCGTCGGCGCCCGCGTTTTGGGGTATGACTGGGATTTGGTGGTTTCGCCTTTTTCAATTTTTTTGGCCTTGGCGGTTTCAGCCGCCGTTGGTTTGATTTTTGGCTTGTACCCGGCCAGCAAAGCCAGCCGCTTACAGCCGGTAGAGGCGCTAAGGCACGAATAGAGTCTGTCATGGCGGCCCCCGAGCCCGCAATGACCATGCATAATTTATGAGCCTTTTAACCATTCTAAAAATTTCTTTGCGCGCGGTTAAAGCCAACAAAGTAAGAACCGGCCTTACCGTTTTGGGCATAGTTATTGGCATCGCCAGCGTGATTATCGTCTATTCAGCCGGCGAGGGGATTAATGGCTTGGTGATGAGCCAGGTTGAAGCTTTCGGCGGCACTGATTTGATAGAAACCGAACTTAAGGCGCCGACAGGCAAAAAAGGCGCGGCCGCGGAACAGCAAAGCGCCATCGCCATCGCCCAGGGAGCTCAAATTTCCACGCTCACCCTGAAGGACATGGAGGATGTTTCAAAATTGCCGAATATAAAAAACGCTTACGCGGTGGTTATCGGGCAAGAGCAGGTTAACTATAATGAACAATCAAAAAAATCTTTAATTTTCGGCACCACCGCCAGTTCCATAGAAATCGATAAGCTGGAAATTGATTATGGCAGATATTTTACCGACATTGAAGATAAATCGCTGGCGCCGGTGGCTGTCTTGGGCTCTAAGATTAAAGAAAAATTATTCGGTCCCAGCGACCCGCTGGGCAAGTTTATTAAAATTAGGAAAATAAAATTTCTCATTATCGGCGTGGCTAAAGAAAGAGGCGCTGTCATGACTTTGGATTATGATGATTTTGTTTATGTGCCGATCAGGACTTTACAGAAAAAAATCATGGGGATTGACTATATAATATTCATGATGCACCAGCTAATAGACGCTGATTTGGCGGATGAAACTGCCGAAGAAGCCCGGCTGGTCATCAGAGAAAACCATGACATTGTTTCCAAGCCCTTGGAATTTACAGCCGGCGAGCCGATAGTCAAAATTTTGGGCGAAGGCATGACCGATACCAGCAAAGACGATTTTCGCGTGGTTACCATGAAAGAATCATTGGACGTTATGGACACCATAACCAAAGCCATCACCTTAATGCTTTTGGCGATTGTTGCCATATCTTTGATTGTCGGCGGTGTGGGTGTTATGAATATCATGTATGTTATTATCACGGAAAGAACGGCGGAAATCGGGCTGCGCAAAGCGGTGGGAGCCAAATACACGGATATTATGCTGCAATTTTTAATTGAATCTCTAATCATCACCTTTATCGGGGCTATTGCCGGCGTTTTAGTTGGCGCGGGCGCGTCTTATTTAATTTCCGCGGGGGCGAACTATTATGGCTTAGACTGGAGATTCTCCATTCCGGCCAAAGCTTATTACGTCGCTTGCGCTTTCGCGATTATTTCCGGCCTGGGTTTCGGTGTTTACCCGGCCCGCAAAGCCGCGCGGCTTGATCCGATTGACGCTTTAAGGCAGGAATAGCATCCAGCCACCCATAGTTGACTTTAGCTTCAATAATATTATAAAATGAATAATCTAGCGGAAGTTAGGTTATGAAATAATTTACAATTTTCAATTTACAATTTTCAATGAATTTTCAATTTATTAATTTTCAAATTGTGGCTAATTTAATTGAAAATTATTACTATGTTTATAAAAAGAATCGGCATAGATTTAGGCACAACTTATACTTTGGTCCATATCCCAAAACGCGGCATTGTCATCAATGAACCGAGCGTGGTGGCGATTTCTTTGATTGATAAAAAAATTTTGGCCGTAGGCAATGAAGCTAAGGATATGGTGGGCAGAACTCCGGACGCGATTGTCGCGATTAAGCCTTTAAAAGACGGCGTGATCGCCGATTATCACACCACCGAAGCCATGTTGCGTTATTTTATCAATAAAGCTTTGGGCGGCATAAGATTATTCAGGCCGGAAGTGATGGTGGCGGTGCCGGCCGGTATCACTTCAACCGAACGCCGCGCGGTCATAGACGCGACCATCGCCGCCGGCGCCAGGGCCGCTTATATCATTAAAGAGCCGATTGCCGCGGCCATCGGCG
The DNA here is from genome assembly GCA_028707005.1 of Patescibacteria group bacterium. GTDB lineage: Bacteria > Patescibacteriota > Patescibacteriia > Patescibacteriales > GWC2-42-12 > GWC2-42-12. Next base: position 29,901 of record JAQTVB010000012.1, on the reverse strand, counting down.
CCGATATTCCCATCGGCTCGGCGTCCGGCCACATGATTATTGACATCGGCGGCGGCACGGCCGAAATGGCGGTGATCTCTTTGGGCGGCATCGTCACTTCAACCTCGGTAAGGATCGGCGGCAATAAGTTTGATGACGCGATTCAGGAATTTATCAGGCGCAAATACAATCTGGCGATCGGTGAGAGAACATCCGAAGAAGTTAAAATAAAAATTGGCAGCGCTTTGTACTTGGAAGATAAATTGACCATGGAAATCCGCGGCCGCGACATGATTACCGGTTTGCCGCGCAATATTACGGTTAACTCCGACGATGTCACCGAAGCCATTCAAAACGAGCTGGAAGCCATTATCAACGCGGCCAAAAGAGTTTTGCAGGAGACGCCGCCGGAGTTAGCCGCTGATATCATGGATAAGGGTATGGTCTTATCCGGCGGCAGCGCCTTATTGCGCAATATTGATCAGTTATTATCGCGCACCACCGACGTTCCAGCCTACGTTGCCGATGAAGCTTTGCTGTGCGTGGTTAAAGGAACCGGCATCGCGCTGGAGAATCTAGACTCGTATAAGAGAAGTATTTTTGCTACCAAATAAAAATTACAAAATTGAAAATTATGTTAATCGGCCTTGACGCTTCACGCGCCAATCGGAGGTTTAAGAGCGGCACCGAATGGTACGCGTATTATTTAATTAAAGAATTGGCCAAAATTGATTCAACCAATCAGTATCTTTTATATAGCGACAAGCCTTTAACCGGCGGTTTGGCCGATTTGGCTGGCGCCAACCCGGACAATGGCCGCGAGATTACCGTGAAACGCGGCTGCCAGATCATAAAAAGCCCGCATCATAATTTTAAAGCCAAGATTTTAGCTTGGCCATTTTCTTATTTATGGACTCAAGTCCGCCTGTCTTTGGAGATGCTGGTCGAGCCGCCCGACGCGCTTTTTATTCCGGCCCACACCTTGCCGCTTATCCATCCGAAAAAATCCGTGGTTACCATCCATGACGTCGGCTTTGAACGCGCCAAAGAGCTCTACGGTTCGGACAATTTAGGCCCAAGCGGCGGTTGGATCGGCAAAATTTTCGGCCTGTTTATAAAATTGTTTACCGGCGGAAAGTTTCGCGCCAATAAACTGGATTATCACAGCTGGTCAACCAAGTTCGCCCTTGAACACGCAAAAAAAATCATTGCCGTTTCCGAATTTACCAAGCAAGAGATGATTGATATTTACGGCGCGTCCGGCGAAAAAATAGAAGTCGTCCATAACGGTTTTAATTCCGAACTGTATAAAAAAATTTCCGACAAAAATGAAATAGAGAAAACATTGAAAAAATATGGCATCAAAGCGCCCTACATTTTTTATGTCGGCCGCTTGGAAAAGAAAAAGAATACGGCCAGATTAGTGAACGCTTTTGCCATCATGAAAGAGAAATATAAAACGAATCATAAATTGGTGCTGGTTGGAAACGCCGACCTGGGTTTTGACGAAGTAAAGTATGTGATTGAAGAATTTGATTTGCAAAACGACGTGATTATTACCGGCTGGGTGCCGGAGCTTGACATACCTTATTTGTACGGTGGCGCGGCGCTATTCGTTTTTCCTTCGCTCTATGAAGGTTTCGGCATTCCTTTGGTGCAGGCCATGGCTTCGGGCGTACCCGTGACCGCTTCGGATATTCCTTCCATCAGGGAAACAACCGCCGGAGCGGCCTGGCTTTTTAATCCGTTGGACAAGCGCGATATCGCGGAAAAAATGGCTAAAGTATTATCGGACAAGAAGCTGGCCGCAGATTTAATCGCCAAGGGCCATGCTAGAGCTAGCGATTTCAGCTTGTTAAAGTGCGCTCAAGAAACGTTGGCGGTAATAAAAAAAATGTAATCGGCGCGAGTTGAAAACAAATAGCCATCTATGTTATAATAAAGATGTTATGAAAAAGAAAATAACGTCTTTTTTTAATGTTTTTATATTCGCTTTATCGCTGGCCATATTATTTTTATTTCCCATAAAAGACGCGGCGTCGGCTAAGGGCCGGGATTTATTCAAAACCGATGAAATATTGGTAAAATTTAAAGCTGGAAAGGAGTTGATCGGCATAAAAATCAAACCTTACCAAGATTATTATCAAATTTTAGATGGCTATCAGCGGTCGCCGTCGGTTGAATACGCGGAGCCGGATTATCTTTACCGGGCCTCTATCATTCCTTCCGACACTTATTTCGCTAACCAATGGTATTTAAACAGAATCGGAGCTGTCGCGGCCTGGGATAACGTAAGGGAAAGCCCGGACATTGTTATCGCCATTTTGGATTCCGGCGTAGATATCAAACATCCGGATTTAAAAGACAATATTTGGATAAACAAAAAAGAAATTGCCGGCAATGGCCTTGATGACGATAAGAATGGTTTTATCGATGATGTGAACGGCTGGGACTTTGTCAATGATGTTCCGGATCCGGCTCCTAAATTTCAGCTCGGCTTTACCGAAGAAGGCATTAACCATGGCACGATCATCGCGGGCATTGCGGCGGCTTCAGGCAATAACGCCGCCGGCATTGCCGGTGTAAGCTGGAAAACGCGCTTGATGCCGCTTAAAATTTTAGATGATAAAGGCGAAGGTGGTTCTTCAAAAGTCATTAAAGCAATAGATTACGCGGTCGCCAGCGGAGCGAACATTATAAATTTAAGCTTCATCGGCTTTGGCTACAGCAAAGGCTTGGATGAAGCGATTAAGCGGGCTTTTGACGCCGGAGTGATTGTGGTCGCGGCCGGCGGCAACGAACAAGGGCAGGGCGAAGGCTACAACCTCGACGAAACGCCGATTTATCCGGCTTGCCTTGACGGGTCAAACGGCCAAAACAGGGTAATCGGCGTAGCCGCCACCGATACATTGGATCAAAAAGCGCCTTTTTCCAGTTTTGGCGGCAAATGCATTGACATCGCGGCGCCAGGAATCAGCATTTTTAGCACCGTGGCGTATTCACCGGAGAATTCGATTGACGGCCAGCCTTTTAATAAATACTACGACGGTTATTGGTCCGGCACTTCCGTTGCCGTTCCCATGGTAAGCGCCGGCATTGCTCTGATAGAAGCCGCCAACCCGGCTCTAAACAGGAATGAAGTGCTAAGCGTCTTATTCGGCACAGCCGACAATATTAATATGCTCAATCCCAGTTATATAAATAAATTGGGCAGCGGACGGATCAACCTTTCAGCCGCGGTTGCAAAAGCGCAGAATATTTTACGAAGTAAAACGGAAAAATTGTTAGTAGCCCCGCGCGCGGGTTTTAAAAGTTTAGTAAAAATAGCGGATCAGGACGGACGAGTGGAAAAAGAATTTTTGGCTTTTGACGAAAAATTTAAAGGCGGAGTAAACTTGGCTTCAGGCGATATCAACGGCGACGGCAAAAAAGAAATTGTCGCCGCCGCCGGTCCCGGAGGCGGGCCGCACGTAAAAATCTTTAATTTTAACGGCGAATTGGTCGGCCAGTGGTTTGTTTTTGATAAAGCCTTCCGCGGCGGCGCCAAAGTGGCTTGCGCCGATGTGAATCACGATGGCGCTGACGAAGTAATTGCGGTTCAGGAATTAAACGGAAATTCGGAAATCAGAATGTTTAACGGCCGCGGCCAGATGCTAGGCTCCTTTTACGCTTACGACAATAAATTCAGGGGCGGGCTGGATATAGCTACCGGCGATATTGACGGCGACGGCGAAGAAGAAATCGTTACCGGCCTGGGCTCGGGCAAAATTCCCGAGGTTAAAGTCTTTAAGGCCATCGGCATTCTACAAAACCAATTTTTAGCATATCCCAAGACTTTTCGCGGCGGTATTCGCGTGCTGATCGCTGATATTAAAGGAGGCACGCGGAAAAATCGCACTCAAATTATAACCGCTCCGGCGGGCGGCGGCGGGCCAAACCTTGAATTTTTTGACAGCCACGGAAATTTGCTGTCCCACTTTTTCGCCTTTAAAAGCAATTTTCGCGGCGGAGTTAATTTAGCCAAAGCGGACGTTGATAATGATGGCTTGGATGAAATAATAACGGCGGCCGGCCCGAGCGGCGCGCCGCATGTTCGTGTTTTTGAAGCCAACGGCGCGATTATCGGTTCATTTTACGCTTATGAAGAAAAATTCAGCGGCGGAGTGAACGTGGGGAGTATAAAGATAATAAAATAATTATGAGATATTTGAGATAGTGGAGATTACTGGGATATTTGAGATTATTAGGAATCTCTAATCCCAAATATCCTAATAATCTCAAATATCCTAACCTGTTATATGACTAAACGCGCGATTTTCGACAAGCCAAATGTTTTGGTAACCGGCGGCGCCGGCTTTATCGGGTCGCATTTGTGCGACCGCTTGCTTGAAACCAGCAAGGTAATTTGCCTGGATAATTTTTCCACCGGCGATGAAAGGAATATCGACCACTTGCTTTCCGACTATAACTTTGAATTTATCAAACATGATGTAAGCGAACCTTTAAATTTGGAAAGCCTGCCGGAATTGCAAAAATTCAAAATTGAATTTCAGGGGATACAGGAAATTTACAATTTAGCCTGCCCGACCTCGCCCATAAATTTTGAAAAAAACAAAATTGCCACGATTATGGCCTCCTCGTACGGAGTGAAAAATATGCTTGACCTCGCGGTCCGCTATCAAGCAAAATTTATGCAATTCTCCTCGTCGGTGGTTTACGGCCCGAGGCAAAACGATCAGGTGAAAATCGACGAAAGCGACATCGGCAAGGTTGATTTTTTATCAGCAAGAAGCTCCTATGATGAAGGCAAGCGGTTTGCCGAGACCATGGTGGAAAATTACCGGCAGGTTTATGGCATTGATTCAAAAATTATCCGCCTGTTCCGCATCTACGGGCCGCGCATGAAACTCGGCGAAGGCAATCTGATTCCCGATTTTATTGATAGCGCTTTAGACAATTCCGACCTTAACATTCCCGGGGACGAAAATTTTTCCACCGCGCTCTGCTATATTAATGATTGCGTGGACGCGATTCTGAAGTTGATGGCCAGCGATTTGCAATCTCCGGTCAACATCGGCTCTGACGTAAACATTAAGTTGACGAAAATTTGCGATATTATCATTAAAGCGCTTGAGTCAAAATCAAAAATAAAGTACGCTGATAAACACTTATTTATTACCGAGTTATGCCTGCCGGACATAACTAGAGCGCGGGAAGAATTGGGTTGGATGCCGATCGTAACTTTAGAAAAGGGCCTGGCAAAAACCATTGATGATTTAAGGGCCTCCAAGGGCTTAAAAACCGTAGAGCGGAAAATTTAAAGTTCGGTGTTGTTATTGTATTTATATATATGACAATCTTTTGCGTGATCCCGGCTTACAACGAAGCCAAAACAATTAAAGCTGTGGCCAGCGAGATTAAGCCGCTGGTTGACAAAGTGGTGGTGGTTGACGATGGCTCAACCGATCAAACTTATGAATTGGCAAAAAGCGCCGGCGTTGATGTCCTGCGCCATATCATCAACCGCGGGCAAGGCGCGGCCCTAAGAACCGGGACCGGATACAGTTTAAGCCAGGGCGCCGAAATCATTGTGCATTTTGACGCCGACGGGCAATTCTTAAGCGAAGATATAGCCAAAATCGTTGAACCGATAGAAAGTGGCCGGGCCGAAGTGGTATTTGGCTCGCGTTTTTTACCGGTCCTGAACGATGCCAAAGAAAGCAATCGGCCCGGCCGCGGCATGCCGTTTGTTAAAAAATATTTTATCATGCCGTTAGCCCGGGCCGTTAACGGGATATTTTTTAAAATTGACTTGACCGATCCGCAGAGCGGATTTAGAGCCATGACCGCTTCGGCCGCCCGTAAAATCAGCTGGCAGCAGGATCGGATGGCGCATTGCTCGGAAATAATGCTCATGGTCAAAAAAAACAATTTGCCAGTCGCGGAAGTGCCGATAAAAGTAATTTATCGTAACTTCGGCCAAAACTTTTTAGGAGGCTTTAGAATATTAAAAGATTTATTCATCGCCATGCTGGTTAATTAAATAATATATGTTGCAACAAATCATCGCTTTAATTATCATCGCCTTTTTTGTCTCGCGCCTTTTTTGGCAGAAACAAAAGAATTACATCGGCGTTAATGAATTTTTATTTTGGCTTATTTTTTGGCTAGCCGCCGCCGCTTTGATAATTTCTTTGAAATTTATTGATAAACTGGTGCTAAACTTGGGTTTCTCCGGCAGCGGCATTGAAGTGCTTCTTTATTTAAGCATCGCCCTGTTATTTTATTTTGTTTTTCGTTTGCGCTTGAAGCTGGAAAAAATTGAAAAAGATATAACCAAAATCGTTAAACATATCGCCCTAAAAGATAAATAAATAATACGAATTACGAATTTTGTACGAATATACAAATAAATGTAATGCAAAATAAAATTAAATTCGTAAATTCGCCTGCCTGCCGGTAGGCAGGTATTTAATTCGTAATTCGTTATTAGTATGAAGATCGCTCATATAGTTTGCGTCTATCCGCCTTATAGAAGCGGTATCGGCAACAGCGTTAAGAGTATCGCGGACGCGCTGGCAGGGCTGGGGCACGAGATCACCGTCTTCACTCCGGATTATAAATTGCCAGACGAAGGAGATGAGAAAGAAAATATCATCGTCAAGCGCCTTAAACCAATATTTACAATAGGCAACGGCGCAGTTGTGCCGCAGCTTTATTCCCTGCTTGACGGCTACGATATCGTCCATTTGCATTATCCGTTTTATGGCGCGGTAGAAACGGTTTTGCTTAAAAAAATTTTTTCAGGAAATAAAATTCAGCTGATACTTCATTATCACATGGACGCCAAGGCCAGGGGAGCAAAGCGCCTGATTTTTTATTTATATAAAAAATTATTATTACCGGCGCTCGCTCGCCAGGCGAAAATTATCACCTGCGCTTCGCTTGATTATATAAAACATTCTGATTTAAAAAAATATTATCGGCTTAGACCGGATAAATTCAGGCAAATTTCTTTTGGCGTTAACCCGAATAAATTTTCCGTTACTGAAAGCGCCGGCCGGAGCAATGGCGGCCAATCGATTTTATTCGTCGGCGGATTAGATAAAGCGCATTATTTTAAAGGTTTAGAGAATTTAATCAAGGCTTTAGCTGAAATCAGAAAAACCCCTGAATTTAGTTCCGCCATCCTAAACATTGTCGGCCGCGGCGATTTAATGGCATATTACAAAAATTGCGCGGAAAAAGCCGGCATAGCGAAAGCGGTCGTTTTTAATGATCGCGTAAACAACGACAATCTGGTGGATTTTTATAACCGTGGCGACTGCCTGGTTTTGCCTTCCATTAATCAGGCGGAAGCGTTCGGCTTGGTTGTGCTTGAAGCCATGGCTTGCGCCAAGCCCGTGATTGCCTCTAACTTGCCGGGCGTTAGAAGCTCATTCAAAAACGGCAAACAGGGTTTGCTGGTTAAGCCGGGCGACGTAAAAGATTTGGCGAAAAAATTACAAATGATCTTGGGAAATAAGAAACAGGCTGAACTTATGGGCCGGGCGGGCAGAGAGTTGATTTTAAAAAAATATACCTGGGATAAAGTCGCGAAAAAATTGAACGTGATTTACCATTATGTAAAATACGCTCAACTATGAAAATCTGCATCATCAATAATTTATACGGACCATTGGCCAAAGGTGGAGCGGAAAAGGTGGTCGCTACCTTAGCGCGAGGCTTACAAGATGCCGGGCACGAAGTTTTTATTATCACCACCAAGCCGCGCGCCAAACAATTAAAAATTGATGATGACGAATTGCGAATTTACTACTTAAACAGTTTATATTTTAACTTAGGGAAACTGCCAAAAATTATACGGTTCTTTTGGCAGCTGGGAAATATTTTCAATATTGTAAATTATTTTAAAGTGAAAAAAATTTTACGGCGGGAGAAGTGCGATGCGGTTATAACCAACAATTTAATGGGCATTGGTTTTTTGACGCCGTTGGCGATTAGAAAATTGAAGATTAAGCACCTTCATATCATGCATGACATTCAACTGATCCATCCTGCCGGCTTAATCCTTTATGGTCAGGAAAAAATTGTTGACCGCTTGTTCGCGAGAAATTACGCCGGATTAACCAGCCGGCTGTTTGCTTCGCCGCAGATCGCGATCTTTCCTTCCGGCTGGCTTTTGAACATCCATCTGGACAAAATATTTTTTATCAAATCAAAAAGAATTGTTATGCCTAACCCCATCGCGCCGGTATCCGCGGCGCGCAAACCGGCGAGTGGCATCTTTAAATTTTTATATCTAGGCCAGATTGAGCGGCACAAAGGGGTTGATCCGTTAATCCAGGCTTTTATAAAGATCAAAGAAAAATTTCCGCTTACTGAGTTGGCCGTAGCCGGAGACGGCGCCGAGCTGGAGCGTCTGAAAATCGCGGCAGGGGAGAAGAGCGGCATTAAATTTTTAGGCAGGCGGAGCAAAGCGCAAGTTGACGAATTGCTTAAGTCCAGCCACGCCCTGGTTGTGCCGACTTTATGCTATGAAAACTGCCCGACCGTGATTTTGGAAGCTTTTAGCGCCGGCTTGCCGGTTTTAGCCGCGGATTTAGGCGGCATCAGCGAGCTATTGGGCGAAAATGCCGGGATATTATTCAGACCGGGCAACGTCGCTAACTTGGCGGAAAAGATGGAGTGGATGCTGGAAAATCAGGACAGCCTTGAAGAGATGGCTAAGGCGGGCAAAGAAAAAGCCGCTCAAAGCGGCGTAGAAAATTATATTAAAAAATTAGAGGAACTGTTGAAATAGTTTTTTTACTGCGTATATTTAAAGACGAAAACCGCCCCATTATCAAACTCTTGCCAGCTATCGGCGGACAATTTAGCCTGGTCCAGAATTTTTTTGAACGCCCACCAATATTTATTCAGCACAAAATAACCCTCATTAACGCCAGCCAAGTTCATGGCCTGCTGCATGGTTTCGCGACTTGGCTTTTTATATACCATATCCAAGTAAGACTGATAAAGAGGAGAGCTGGTGGGGATCGGATAGTAGAATAATCGGCCATCGCCATAGTATTTCTTAAAACCAAACTGGCTTAAAGATGCGGCGCTTACCTGCTGGTTGGCCAAAACTATGTAATCAGCGCCAGCCTTTTCGTTTATGAAATTAACGGCTTTAATATCGGACGCCGACACCGAATAGCCGCGAGAATTATAATAGTTGTCAAAGCGCGGATAACTTAAATAAAGGGCGGCGCAGATTAAAAAAATCAGCGCCGAAGCCCAGGTTAGTTTGAAGATCAAATTGCGCGCCAACACTTTTTCCATTAAAGCATATATGGCAATCATGATAAAAGGCAGGAGAAATAAACAGGCGATCAGCAAAATTCTTTCCGCATAATCGCCGCGTTCATAGTTGATGAGAAAAGCGAAAGGTATTTTGCTGGTGATAAAATAAGAAGTGAATAAGGCCAGGGAAGTCGCCAAATAAAGCCAAAAAATTTTACATTGCTCGCGGTGTTTGCCAGCAATGGCCATGCCGCTCACCACTAGCAAAATAAAGGCAAATTTCCAGTTAAAGGCGTAAAGGTAAATAAAGTTTAAAACAAAACTTTCTTGGCCCGGAATAGTTAAGGTCAACTGGCCAGGATTTTGCGCTAAACCATCGTTTAAGGCGGCCGGAGCCAATTGCTGATTTAAAAAATAAAATAAAATCGGCAAGATCACAACCGTAATGATTATTAAAATCGGATAAAAGTATTTTTTAAACTTTGGCTTATCGCTATGGTAAACCGCCAGTAAAGCGCAGAAAAGCAGGGCCGGCAAGCCGGCAATCGGCTGGGTTATCAGGGCGGTTAAAGATAAAAGCAAGATGACAAAGAAATCCGGCAAGCTTTTGCAAGCTAAGCCCAGTAAAATCACTACCAATAATAAAAGATAAGCGAAATTTTGCGGCGTGGTCACGATCAGAAAAGGGAAAGTAAGGGCTAAAAGGGAAAAAATCAACAAGAGATTGATTCGTTCATCAGCAAACCACTCTTTTAAGCTCCGCCATAACGCTAGAGGCAAAAAAACGGCGGCCGCCAGAGGGACTAAAGTTTTATCCAGCCAAGCCAGGGGCAAAGCGGTTATTTTATGCGCAATTACCGCCAAAGCGTATTGCCCAAGATAATAAAATGGCTTAGGCTCTACCACACCGTTTTTATCAATTAAATTTTCCGTGGCTTGATGGATGAATGGATCATAGCCATAGCCCAGCCGGTAGACAACCAGAGTGACGGCGAATGATAAAAAGTAGTGCAACACTAAAAACAACAAAGCGAATTTTGACTTAGCAGTGATATTGATAATTAATAGCGCGCTGGCGCAAAAATAAAGAAGAAAAAGATCTTTTGACACAACCTGCCAAGGAGAAACGATGGAACCGGCAGTGCTATGAGTCAGTAAGTCATAGAAGCAGGCAGCCATCAGCGATAAATAGCCGATGGCCAGCAACCAGTCGAGCAATCCTCTTTTCCACTGGAAGTAGTTTTTATTTTTTCGCTTCTCGGCTTGTTCAGGAAGAACTTCCGAGCGCGCAGATTGGCAACTCTTTTGATTTGCGGAAAAGCGTGAATACTGTATAATAATAAAAGAAATAACCGCTAAAGTTAAACTAATTGCTATTCCTGAATTATTGAGCGAATACCCGCGATAAACCAGGCCGCCCGACAAAGCGACCAAGCAGAGTAATATTAATAAAGAATCAACGATTTTCAGCAATTTATCGTTCATATTAAGATCGCAGATTATATTTATATCTTACCACATTGTATGATAAATTCCATATTGACCTATGCTTTGTTGATAATTTTTTCACTTTTGCTTTTAGCCGGTTGTTTTAATATAATTATTTCCGTGTTATCCTTCGCGCCTTGGCTGCCGATCCGCCGCCGCGACCTATCTAGAGTTTTTAAGCTGGCTAACCTGCAGCCGGGAGAAACCTTTTATGATCTAGGCTGTGGAGACGGCCGAGTAATTTTTTATGCCGGCCGGTATTTCCGGGCGCAAGCCGTTGGCTTGGAAATTTCTTGGGCTCTTTATCTCTTGTGCCGATTAAAAAAATTTTTTGACCATAACCCGCTGGTCAAGTTTAAATTAAAAAATCTTTTTAAGGAAAATTTGGCGGCAGCCGATGCGGTTTATTTTTTCGGCATACCGACAACGATTAACAAAAAATTAAGCGCCAAATTGAAGAGGGAATTGCGGCCCGGCGCGAAAATCATTTCTTACTCTTTTAAGCTGGACGGCTGGAAACCGGTAATCGTGGACAAACCAACCGAGAAAGATTTGCCGGTGTATTTATATCAGGCATAGAGCAATAATTTCTAATTTCTAATTAATCTAATGTCCCAAGAGCAATCAAAAAAGTTAACAGAACCGAAAACCTGGCTAAGCAGGCGCTGGCATTGGCTGGTTCTTGCCTTGATGTCCATCGCTCTTTTCCTGGGCGCTGCCAGCTTTAATTATTTTATGCAAGCCGGCGATTTTATCAAATGGTCTTCGCCCGACGAAGCCGCTAATTACAATTTCGCCAAGCTCTATGCCCAGGAGGGGCGCATGTCTTTTTTTGAAAAATACAACCTCTTGGCCGCGGACATTATTCATCCGCGCAGTTATTTAAGCGTGCGAGGCACGATTATGCCTATAAGTTTTTTAGGCATCATTTTAATTTATGGCAAAATCGCCGGCTTAACTTCCTATAAAGTCTTACCCTATCTAACGCCGTTGTTCGCCGCGATCGGCGTGCTTTTCTATTTTCTTTTAATCAAAGAAGTCTTCGGCCGGCGCAACGCTTTATTGTCCGCGATGATCCTAACTTGTTTTCCGCCGTTTATTTATTATAGCGCCCGCAGCATGTTTCATAATGTGCTCTTTACGGTTCTATTAATTGCCGGCTTATATTTCGCCGTAATCATGGTGGCGAGAAGCTCCAGTAAGGCTATGCAAGCGGCCATAACCAAATTTTTGCCCTGGGTCTACGCCGCGGCGGCCGGCGCTTTTTTCGGCCTGGCCATTATTGTTAGGACTTCGGAGTTGGTCTGGCTCGCGCCGCTGATAATTATCTTGTGGCTGTTTAATGTTAAAAAAATCGGTTTGGCCAAATTGATAATTTTCTTGGCTTTTTTGCTGGTTGCTTTGCTGCCGGCCGCTTATTGGAATAAAATACTTTACCAATCTTATTGGCAAGGCGGTTATGAAGAAATGAACCAGTCTATCACCAATATTGCCAGCGCCGGCCAGGCCATCGTGCAAAATACCGGCTTTAACATGGCCTTGCTGAAAAATAATTTGCGCCAGATAAAAAATAATTTTTTTCATTTTGGTTTTTTGCCGCTCAAGAGCGGTAAAATGCTCTACTATTACTTTACGGTAATGTTCTATTGGCTATTCTGGCCGGCCGTTTTCGGCTCAATATGGTTTTTATTAAAGATTAAAAAGTGGCGGCGGCGCCATTGGGCGTATTTAACCGCTTATACGGTTATTTTTATAATTTTACTGTTTTATTACGGCAGCTGGGATTTTCACGATAATCCGGATCCTAAAAGCCATACCATCGGCAATTCCTACACGCGCTATTGGCTGCCGATTTATTTGGGCGCCATGCCTTTAGCCAGTTTTTTTATTATCAGATTAAGCAAACTGTTAAAGAACAAAATTTTAGTCTATGGCTGCCAAACCTGCCTGGTGATCGCCATATTTTTTCTTTCCCTGCAATTCGTCTTGGTGGGCAGCGTGGAGGGTTTATATCCGACAGTCAAAAAACATCTGGCGGCGCGCCAAGAATTTAACCAAGTGATGTCCTTAACCGAGTCTCGGGCGATTATCATCACCCAATACCATGACAAGCTGTTCTTCCCCGAAAGAAAAGTGATTGTTGGCTTTCTAAATAATGACAACATGCTAAAACAATACGCTATCCTTACTAATTATTTACCGATTTATTATTATAATTTTACTTTCCAGGAAAAAGATTTTAAATATTTAAACGATCAAAAATTGGCCGCTTTGAGCTTGCGCCTCAGCCCGGTAAAAAAAATAGCTAACGAATTTACGCTTTATAAACTGGAAAAAATCAAAGAACCAATAAAATAAGCATGGCATAGTTATAAAATTATGTCGGTTAGCCACAAAGTTTTAGTTACATTTATTTAATTTTTTTTCGCTGCGGGACTCGCTTTCGGTAAGCTGTGTTAAGGCTATATATGGCCAGACCAGCAATTCCCTGGCTTTATCCACGAATTAGTAATGGCTCGAACAATCCTCGCTTAAAAAATTAGATAAATGTAACTAAAGTTAGACGAATTTATTAGAATAACTTATAATAACTTTATGAGAATTGGCATTGACGCCAGATTTTACGGACCCGTAGGCAAAGGCCTGGGCAGATACACCCAGGAAATGATTGATCAGCTGATTAAACTCGACCGGAGCAACGAGTATGTGATTTTTTTACGCCGAGAAAATTTTTCCGCCTGCCAAACCGATAATCCAAAAGTTAAAAAAGTATTAGTGGATATTAAGTGGTATGGCTGGGCCGAACAGATTATTTTCCCTTTTTACATTCTGGCCGAGCGCTTGGATATGATGCATTTTCTCCATTTCAACGTACCGGTGTTATGCCCGGTTAAATTCCTCGTGACCATTCATGATTTGATTCTTCTGAAATTTCCTACGCGCCGCGCCACCACCTTAAGCCCGCTGATCTACGCCCTGAAAAACTTTTTTTACAAAATTGTTATTTATTCGGCGGTAAAGCGAGCGCGGGGAATTTTCGCCGTTTCCGCCTTTACCAAAAAAGAATTATTAAGCCGCTTCCGGATTCGGCCGGAAAAAATTATTGTGACTTACGAAGGCGTGCCGGAATTTTTTTTAGCCGCTAAGAAAATCAATCAATCAGCCGCCGGCACCCTAGAGAAGTATAACATCGCTCAACCCTATCTGCTTTATGTGGGCAACGCTTACCCGCATAAAAATTTGGAAGGTTTGATTAACGTTTTTGCCTCGCTCAATCACGAACAGCCGGCTTTGCGCCTGATTTTGGTGGGCAAAGAAGATTATTTTTATCGCCGCTTAAAGCAACTGGTAAAAAGTCTGGGTGAAAATATTATTTTTCCCGGCTATGTGCCGGATGCGGATTTAAAAATTTTATATTCAGAAGCTCTGGCCTATGTTTTTCCGTCTTTCTATGAAGGTTTCGGCCTGCCGCCTTTAGAGGCCATGGCTTTCGGCCTGCCGGTGGTGAGCTCTAATAAAACTTGTTTGCCGGAAATATTGGGCCAAGCCGCGATTTATTTTAATCCGGAAAGCGAAAAAGAAATGCGAGAAAAAATTGAGCTGGTGATTAATGATCAAAATTTACGCCAAGAACTTAAAGGCAGGGGATTGGAACAGATTAAAAAATACAGTTGGGGCGAATGCGCGGAAAAAACACTGCAAGCTTATAAAAATAATTTTAAAAAATAATATCTTAATGCAACATAAAAAAGCGCACTTTCTTGTTTTTTGAATTTTATGTTATAATAATGTTGACAACTAAAGCAAAATGTTTTTTTATATTTTAAAAATAAATGGGCTTTTATAAACGTAATAAAATAAAAGTTAATCCCGGCGCAAAATCGTCGCGTTTTGTGGTGGATTTAACGCAAAACGCGACGGCCGCTGAGGCCAAAGAAAAAGTTAATAACTTTAATTTTGAAATTGAAACCAGGGTGGAAAAGTTAGCCGGACTGGATTACAAAAAATATTTTAACACAGGCAAAAACAAAATTAAAACCGTAATTTTAAATTATAAAAACAATTTATCAAAACTAAGCGCCGCTGCCTTAGCGGCTCCAAAGGCGCGGGTTAAAAAATCGGCAACCGCCAAGCGCCACAAACTTGCTTACGGCAACAGCCGCTGGCTTAACTTATTGGATCAGTTGGCTTTTGTCGGCCTGGCAAAACTGATATTTAAGTCGATTGATAAAATTTGCTATCTGGCGGGCTGGATGATGATGTTTATTGTGAGATTCGCATATTTTAGCTTAAGAGCGTTCGCCGGCCTGATTATAAAATTACTACAGCGCGCTTCAGGCGCGCTTTATCCAGCGGTCGTAAGAATTTTTAACATCTTCATACTGAATTTAAAGTCAGCTTTATCCGCTTTGCCGAAATTAATGTCGGTTATTCATTCACGCTTTAAAAACGCTCGAAAAGAAAAACTAGAGCGTCTTGCTTTAAAAGAGAATTCGCCGGCAGCGGAGCCGGCCTATTCTAAAGCTAAAAAGCTAATTTGGGATATCGGCTGTTTAAAACCGGCGCTAGTTTTCGCGAGTATTCTCCTTCTCATAGTCTTGCCGGTCCAGGCATTCAGCTATTACAAATCCATAGACAGCACTACAGGAATAGTGCTGGGCGCAAGCGAAAGCGCCATTAACAACCTTATTTCCGGCGGACAAGCGGCGATAGATTTTAACTTTAACCGGGCGGACGAAAATTTCACCGCGGCCGCCGATAATTTTTCAACCGTTAGAAACCAGCTTGGCGAGATTAACGGATCGCTTTTCATTTTAGCCTCCGTCATTCCTGAAAAAAATATCCGTTTAGCTTCGGCCGGAAAAAATCTGGCAAAAGCCGGAGAGCTTACGGCTTCGGCCGGAAAAAATCTGAGTTTAGCCGCGTCCGGGCTCACTTACTTCCGGCCGGGAGACGGCGGTAAAGTTTTGGCAAATTTATGCTTCTACGGCCGCCAAGCTGTTGTTAACTTGGCCGATTTATCCGGCGAACTCAACAAGATAAACAGCGATGTTATGCCGGAAAACTATCAAAAACAATTTATTTTATTAAAACAGCAAATCGCCGCGCTTCACGATGGTTTAAACGAATTCATCGGCATCGCCGACAGCACTAAAATTTTTCTGGGCGAAAACGGACTAAAGCGCTATTTGCTGATTTTTCAGAATAACTCGGAATTAAGAGCGTCCGGCGGCTTTATCGGCAGTTACGCTTTGGTTGATGTCCTGGATGGAAAAATTAAAAATATTGAAGTCCCGGGCGGCGGCAGCTACGACACCGCAGCGGGCCTCTTGGAAAAAATAAAATCGCCTGAACCCCTAAGCTTAATCAGGCCGGACTGGTATTTTTGGGACGCTAACTGGTGGCCCGATTGGCCGACGAGCGCCGAGAAGCTGGCTTGGTTTTATGAGAATAGCGACGGTTCAACGGTTGATGGAGTAATCGGCTTAACGCCGACGGTCATGGAAAGGATCTTGAAAGTTATCGGACCGATTGACCTAAAAGACAACTACGGCTTAATCATAGACGCGGATAATTTTTGGCGGGAAACGCAAAAACTGGCGGAACAGAAGCCGAATATTACCAACCAGCCGAAAAAAATTATCGGCGATTTGCTTAATAAAATAATCGAAGAGCTGCCGCGACGCTTAAGCAAAGACAATTTGCTTGATTTGGCGAAAACAGTCGAAGAGTCGCTGAATGACAAAAATATTTTGTTTTATTTTACCGATAGCGGCCTGGAAAACAAGGCTCTGGACTTAGGCTGGGGCGGAGCGATGAAAAAAACGGCCGGTGACTATTTAAACGTTATTAATACCAATATCGGCGGGGGAAAAAGCGACCGCAAAATTGAACAGCGGATTATCCACCGCGCTGAAATTAAAAGCGATGGTTCTATTATTGATAATTTAACCATCATACGCGCTCATAATGGAGTAAGGGGAGAACCTTTTTGCGGCGCAAGAAATATCGACTGGCTAAGAGTATATGTCCCTAAAGGTTCAACCCTTTTGTCGGCTTCGGGCTTTAAGCCGGTTGATAAAATATTTTTTAAGGAGATAAATCCGAGCTGGCGCGATGATCCGGAAGTGAAAGCGGCGGAAGCTAGCGCTATTACGGATCAATCATCCGGCGTTAAAATCTATAATGAATTAGATAAAACGGTTTTTGCCGGCTGGTCGCAGGTGGATCCGGGCCAGTCCGAAAGCATCAGCCTGAAATATGAACTGCCTTTCAAGCTTACGGATAATACAGCCAAGCCGAGCCAAAAATTGCTGGATCAAATTATCGCCAAGGCGAACGCGGTTATTAACCCGGAGCAAAAGAGCCTTTATGCCTATTCATTGCTGGCGCAGAAACAGCCGGGCATGAATTCCTCCGCCCTTTCCAGCGAATTAAAGCTAGCCGATAATTTTAAGCCGATCTGGCATTACCCGAGCGATTTAAATCCAGACCAAACGGGCTGGCTGATAAACGAAAATTTCTCCCAAGACAAACTGCTGGGCGTGATGGCGGAAGAGAATTAATTTTTAAAAATCAAAAATAAGAACATTATGAAAAATAATGAAATAAAAATCAAAAATAGCGCCTCCAGCTTGTCCGAATTCATAAAAAAACCTTTGCCCAGCGACGAAGAGGTTGAAGCTTTTGAAAAATATGTGGCTGACGAAACAAAAGAAAATGAAATAAAAGACAGTTTGGCTAAAATTTATCGCGATGACACGGGCAACAAGGTGGACATTAAAACCATGACCGTAAAACATAAGCGGGGCTTCTTTTTTAATTTAGCTACCTTCGTTATCGTCATGTTTGTTTTTGGCGGCGCGGTTTACGCGGCCTACAATTATTTTTATCTAAAAATCAATTCGCCAAAACAGCCGGTAAGCTTGAATTTTGAATCCGCTAAAGAAGTAGCGGCGGGCGAAGAATTCAATTACAGCTTAAATTACAAAAACGAGGACCAAGTAAGCATAAAAAATATAGAAATTAGAGTAAACTATCCGGAAAATTTTATTTTATTGGCAAGCGACCCGGCCCCAAGCTCGGGCAACAACGTTTGGGAAGTGGCGAGCCTAGGCTCTCACCGCAGCGATATTATAAAAATAAAAGGAAAATTGGTCGCGCCGGCCGATACCAGCCATATTATTTCAGCCGATATGACCTACAAACCGGAAAATTTTTCCAGCGAATTCAAAAAATCGGCTATTTTTGAAACAACAGTCAATGATTTGGGCCTGGATTTTTCTTTTATCAATTCCAGCAGCGCGCTCATTAATGAAGAAAATGAAATTATCGTAAAATTTAAAGCCAAGGACCAAAATTACCTTGATAATTTCCGCATAAACGCGGATTTTCCGAGCGAAGTGGAGATTCTTAACCGGCCGGCGGCAACCAGCACCGCCTCCGTTCCCCTGATTAAGCTCGAAGAGGGAAAAAGCGCATGGTCAATCAGCAATCTTGGCAAAAACGAGAATGAATTCAAAATTAAATTCAAAGTCAAGGAAAAAAAACAACCGGACGTCATTTTAAAAATAAAATTTGAACTGCCGGCGGAAAACCAAGAAAAAAAATATTATTTATTTTATGAAAAAGATTTGACTTATGAAATCATTAAAAGCGATCTGAACGTCAATCTGATTATTAACGGCTCGCCGCTTGACCAGGCGGTAAATTTCGGGCAAATTCTGAATTATTCAATCAATTACACGAATAAAGGAGACACCTTGATGAAAGACGTTATTATTATGGCGGTTTTAGAAAGCGACTTCCTTGATTGGCAGACTTTCAAAAGCGAAAGTGGCGGAAAATTAAGCGGCAACGCGATTAGCTGGAGCAAAGCGGAAATTCCCGCTTTAGCCGAACTGCCAAGCGGCGCCGGCGGCGTGATTGACTTTTCCATAAAGATAAAAGCGCAGGCCACGATTGATTTAAGCAAAGCTTACCAGATAAAAAGCTATGTGAGATATAGCGTGGCGGGAAAAAATCCGGGCGATGAAAATCAAAGCAACGCGGTAATCAATAGAATAAACAGCGATTTTAATTTAACCGAACAATTAAGGTACTTCAGCGACGACAATATCGCCGTCGGTTCCGGGCCATTGCCTCCGAAAGTCGGCCAAACAACCAGCTTAAAAATTTATTGGACCATAGAAAATAATTTGCATGAATTGAATAGTTTGCAAATCAGCTTTGCCTTGCCTGCGAATATAAAATGGGACGGCAAAAACATTGCATCTGTTGGCGGCATCGGCTACGACAGTTCAAACGGCCAAGTGACTTGGCAAATCGACCGCTTGCCCATCACCACCTATAAAGCTCAAGCTGAATTCAATATAAGCGTTACGCCCGTGGCCTCGGACAGGAATACCATCATGGTGATCTTGCCCGGTACCAATATTTCGGCGCTGGACACCGATACCGGAACGCGAATTTATAAAACCTTGAAAGCCAAAACTTCAAAGCTGGAGGATGATAAGATGGTCGGCGGGGACGGAGTGGTGCAGTAATAAAAATTCCCAATTCCCAATAGGCAATTCCCAATGAAAATTAGAAACTGGACGTTGGGAATTAATTTTTTAACCGGTATGTTTAAAATAATCAAACGGTCGAAGATTTCTCAAGCCCGTCTGGGTATCATTAAAACTGGCCACGGCAGCATCAAGACTCCCTTTTTTATGCCGGACGCAACCAGGGGATTGGTGAAAAACTTAAGCAATCAAGAATTGATTAATCTCGGTTTGGAATGCTTCGTGGTTAACACTCTGCATTTATTTTTGCGCCCCGGCGTTAAATTAATAAATCGGGCCGGCGGCTTGCATAAATTCGTTGATTGGCATAAGCCGATTCTATCCGATAGCGGCGGCTACCAAATTTTTTCTTTGATTCATAAAAATAAATCAGGCAATCCGGGCGGACGGATTACCGATAATGAAGCGATTTTCCGGTCGCCTCTGGACGGCAGCAAATTGCGGCTAACGCCTGAACAGTCGATTAAAATTCAATTTGGCCTTGGGACTGACATAATAGTTTGCCTGGATGACTGCCCGCCGAACGGTTATAATGATTTTAAGCTGGAAATCGCGGTTAAGCGCACCATCAAATGGGCGAGAAAATGCCGAGTTGAGTATGATAAACAAATCAAATCGCGCCGGCTTAAGGGCAAGAAGCCGCTGATTATCGCCGTAATCCAGGGCGGCAACAATCTGGCCTTAAGAGAGTTTTGCGCCCGGGAGCTTTTACGGATCGGTTTCGATGGCTTCGGCTTCGGCGCCAGGCATATTGATGAGCAAGGCGCTTTTTTATCAAAAACTCTTGAACTTACAGCCAAACAAATTCCGGATAATAAACTGCGCTTTGGTTTAGGCATCGGCCTGCCGGTTGATATTGTGAGAGCGATTAAAATGGGTTGGGACATGTTTGACTGCGTTATTCCGACCAGGGAAGGCCGGCACGGCAGGCTCTTGCTTTGGAAAACCGGCCATGAATCATCGCCCGCGAATTATAAAAATCAACGTTTGAATTTTTACGAAACGATCAATATCACCAATGCCAAATTTTCCAAAGATTTTTCTCCGATTAACGCGGCCAGCGGTTTGACGGAATTAAAAAATTATTCCAAAGCTTATCTGAATTATTTATTTAAAATAAATGAGTCTCTGGCCGGCAGACTGGCCAGCTTGAATAATCTTGAATTTTATCTTAAAATGCTAAGCGAGATAAGAGGGTTAATCGGCAAAAACATGTTTTAGCGTTCTTGGCAAATTGTCGCATCTTGTTATGGACAAAACCGCGGTTGCTATGGTAAAATTATTATTATCTTAAATAATTATAATCGCCTCAATACGGGGCAAACTTCTATGGACGACAAAAAAACTTTATCTAAACATCAGATCACAACGACCAAGGGCTTGGATTTCGTGATCGCTGGAGCGATTTTCCTGGTGTTTTTTCTCTGCCCGATATTTTTTACCGGCCAGGTCGCGCAGAATATCGGCTTTGAAAAAATTACTTTATTTTACTTTCTGGTGCTTTTGGGCACGGTCTCGTGGGTGACTAAAGCCGTAATAGTAGGGGAGCTGAATATTAAACGGACTCCCTTGGATTGGCCAATCATCGGCTTGCTGGCGGTATTTATCGTCTCCACCATTCTGTCCGTTGCTCAAAAAGACAGCTTGATCGGCGTCTATGGCAGTCCGGCCAAAAGTTTGGCAATGGTTGTTGTTTTTATCATCTTTTATTATTTAGTCATAAATAATATCGATCAAAAAAAGAGCAAATTGCTGTTTTGGGGATTTATCGTCTCAACTTCAATGGTGGCGATTTTTTCGCTTTTGCAATTACTCGGCAAATTTATTTTACCCCTGGGGCTAACTAAAACAATCAACTTCAACCCCATAGATTCTTTATCCGGCTTAACCATGTTCCTGGTGATAACTTTGCCTCTCCTGGTTATCGGTCTGGCCCAAATAAACGAAATTCATCCTAATCAGAAAAGCAAAGCTTTACGCTTTATCATTAAGGCGCTATTGGGCGCTGTAATTCTCTTATCGCTTTTTATTCTTACTTTATTAAACGGTTTCACTTTTTGGCCCGCCGCCATCGTCGGCATCGTTATCGTTTTAATGTTTCTGCTTTCAAAAATCATAAAAATTTCCAGTTCAAACTTGGTAATACCGATCGCCACCTTTTTACTGCTGATCATCCTGTTGGTTCTGGGCAATTTTAATATCATTAACTTAAACTTGCCGGTTGAAGTAAGCCTGTCGCGCAAAGCTTCGTGGGACATAGCAAAAACCGGCTTAAAAAACAACCCCTTGCTGGGTTCCGGCCCAGCCACCTTCGTCTACGATTTCGCGAAATATAAGGGCATGGATTTTAACTCCTCGCCTTTATGGAATGTCCGTTTCGATAACCCGTCAGGAATTTTGTTTGAGCTCGCGGCCACGATAGGCGGCTTGGGCGTCTTGGCCGTAATAGTTATTTTATTGGTTGCTTTGTCTATTTGTTTCTTAACCCTGATTAAAGCGCAAAGGAACGGTTCCCAATCAATTTTACTGGCTTTATTTTCCAGTTTCATAACCGTAATTATCTTTTCTTTGCTTTTCGCCATTAACACTTCCATTATTTTGGTCGCGATACTAGTTTCAACCCTGGCGGTCGCCGTGGCGATCATCAATTATCCGGAAAGATTTAAAGATTTAAATTTATCTTTCCGCGCCTCTCCCAAATACGCGCTGGCCCTGGCCGCGATATTTTTAAGCTTAAGCGCGGGCGTAGTCATCTTATTTACCATGGGAGCGAAAATGTATCTGGCTGATTATTACGCCAAGCAGTCGCTCGCCGTCACCGATATCAACCAAAAAATCGATAAAATCAACAAAGCAATAGTTTTAGCGCCTTACCAGGATGCCTATTACATAAACTTGGCCAATAACTATATGGCTCTGGCCAACCAGGAGGCCCAAGGCAGTAAAAATCAGACAATCATAGAAAATAGCTTGTCTTTGGCCATAGAAAAAGGCAAAAAAGCTTTAGAGATCGCACCCAACAACGTAGCCGACAGCGAAGCCATGGCCTTGATCTACGAAAACGCTTCTTATTATGTAAGAGGAGCGTTGGAATGGGCTGAAACTTTATACAATAAAAATATCGCCTTAGAGCCTAACAGCCCGACGCCTCATATTCGCCTGGCTTTAATAAATATGGCCAGAGCCAACGCGGAAACGGCTAAAACAGAGCAGGAGCATTATATTAACGAAGCTATCAAACAATATGATTTGGCGATTGCCAAAAAAGGCGATTTTGACGCCGCTTATTACGGCAAAGCCATTGCTTATGAAAAGCTTAATAAAATTAACGACGCGATAGACCAGCTGCAAAAAGCCGCGCTTTTAAGCCGCGATAATGTTGATTACAGATTTGAACTGGGCCGGCTTTATTTTAACAGAGGCGCCGCCGCCGGTGATTTGCAGCAAACCGCTACTCAAGACATAACTAAAGGCGAAGAATCAAGCCAGGATTTAAGCGTCACCGGCGGACGGGGCGGCGCGGCGGCTAAAAACGAGGATGTTAAAACAGCGGAACAGCTTTTTTTAAGCATCATTCAAGCTAACCCGAACCATGCCAACGCGCTCTATAGTTTGGCCCTGCTTTACCAAAAAACCGGAGAAACTGATAACGCGAAAATCGTCATTAAGCAGCTTCTGGCCGTGGTTACCGATCAGGCCTCGATTGAGGCAATTAAAAAACAATTTCCCGGATTATACTAAAAACCGCGGAGCGAAAAAATAAAAAAATCAATAAAAATATTAGAGAAAGCGTCCGCATCCCGGATGCTTTCTTGTTATCAGTTGATTTATTTTAAAATTTATATTATTTTTACATCATGAATAAGAAAAAACTGAAAATCGCGGTCGCCATGTCCGGCGGAGTTGATTCTGCGGTGGCGGCCAAACTTTTAAAAGATCAAGGGCATGAAGTGGCCGGTATTTTCTTGCATTTTTGGAAAGAAAAAAATCCCCCTATCCCAACCTTTCCCCCGTTTCGTTCCTCACGGGAGAAAGCAGACTCCCTCTCCCGCGAGGAACGAACGGGGGAGGGTCGGGGAGGGGGCTGTTCCCGGCAAGCGCTCTTGGACGCCAAACGGACAGCCGTAAAAATAGGCATTCCTCTTTATGTTTTGGATTTCGCTGAAATTTTTAAAAAACAGGTGGTGAATAACTTTTTGTTTGAATACGCCAATGGCCGCACGCCCAATCCCTGCGTCAGATGCAATCAGCTGGTTAAACTCGGCCAGTTGATGAAAGAATTAAAAAAACTCGGCTTTGATTATTTGGCCACCGGGCACTACGCCGGCCTGCGGCGGGAATTGCCAAGCACCAATTGCCAATTACCAAAAAATACAAACACCGGACCAATTTACAAACTATACAAAGCTAAAGACAGGAATAAGGACCAATCTTACTTTTTATATAAATTAAATCAAGATGAATTATCACACTTGCTTTTCCCGCTGGCTAACTACACTAAACCGCAAGTCAGGCGTTTGGCTAAAAAATTTAAGTTGCCGGTGGCGGCCAAGCCGGATAGCCAGGAAGTCTGCTTTATTCCTGACAAAGACCATAATGAGTTTCTGAAGCGGCATCTAAAATTAAAGCCAGGTTTGATCCTCTCTTCGCCAAGGAGAGGCAAGGGTGAGGTCTTAGGCCAACATGCCGGCTTGCCGCTTTACACTGTGGGCCAAAGAAGAGGCATCAACATCGGCGGATCAGGCCCTTTTTATGCGGCTAAAATGGATTATAAAAGCAACACTTTATATGTTGTCAAAGAAAGCGACCATCCCGGGCTTTACAGCAGCTCCCTGATAGCCGGTCAGGTCAATTGGCTGGCTGGCGTTGCGCCGATCGCGCCTTTGTCCTGTCAAGCCATCATCCGCTATCGCCAGCAGCCGGTTCAATGCGTCGTCACTAAAATTAAAAGAAATATTTTTCAGGTCAAATTTGCCCGGCCGCAAAGAGCGGTCATGCCCGGACAAAGCGTGGTGCTTTGTCGTGGCAGGGAAGTTTTGGGCGGAGGAGTGATAGAGGAAAAATCCTAATTACTAATTACTAATTTCTAATAAAATCCCAAATCCCAATGACCAATAATTGGGGCTTGAGATTTATGATTTGATTGGTCATTGTGATTTGGGATTTGGGGCTTTCCCCTGTTGTTAGACTATTTTTTTGGCTAATGCTATAATTAAAATGTATGTTCAAGAGAAAAAATAAAAATAATAATTTCCAAGACTCGGACGCCGATGGCCTGTCTGATGATTTGGAAAAAAAATTGGGCACCGATCCTTTTAAGGCCGATAGCGACAATGACGGGGTTAATGATTATGAAGAAATCAATATCTACCAAACCGATCCCTTAAATCCTGACACCGATCACGACGGCATAAAAGACGGCGACGAAATCAAGAGAGGGGATAATCCCAAGGGGCCGGGCTTGTTAAAAGATCTTTTCATTCCTAGCGCCAGCAATAATTACCAGCCCAAAGCCTTGCATCCTTACCGCCTGCTTTTTTATGCTTTAAGTTCCATTCTTTTCAAAGTCATCTTAATCGGCGCGGTAATCGTCTTGCCGATTGAAGCTTGGTTGACGCCGGATATTTTAACCGAACAAAGCAAAAAGATCATCAGCCTTACCAATACCATCAGAAAAAATTTGCGCTTAACCGCCTTAACCGAAAGCTCTCTTTTGAACCGGGCGGCTTACGAAAAAGCCGAAGACATGCTTTTATACCAGTATTTCGCCCACACCGGCCCGAATAAAAAGACTTTGGCCGATTGGCTGGAAAAAGTTCAATACAATTACGCGGTAGCCGGAGAAAATTTAGCCATGGGCTTTTCCAGCCCCGAAGAAGTGGTGAACGGCTGGAGCCGCAGCCAAACGCATTATCGCAATATGATTGATCCGGATTTCTCGGAAATCGGCGTGGGCATGACTAGCGGACTTTATGAAAACATTGACACTACTTTGGTTGCGCAATATTTTGCTTCGCCGTTTCGTTCGCGCGCGCCAAGATCGGCCGGTAGCGAGCAGGAAGCTATCGCCAAGCCGGTTGAAGCGAAAAATCCGCTAAATCAAGAAATAAACCAGCCGGCAGTCGCGGCGGATAAGGCGCAGTTGCTCGGCGAAAAAGTCCAGGAAAATCAAACGGCAAAGCCAAGCCAGTCGATTGCCGGCGCGGAAATTAAGCCCCTGGAGATTGACTTGGCTAATTCCCAATTGTTTATCGACCAGCCGCAAGGCCAGAATCAATATATCATCAGAGCCGAAGTCTCTTTGCGGGGCGAAGCATCCCGGGCCTGGATAACCTTTAATAGCCACATTATCGACCTGCAAAAAAATTCAGCAACCGGCCGCTGGACCGGCCAAACAATCGTCTTTAAAGACAGCCGGGAGCAAATTTTTAACCCGGTTATTTTGCCGGTGGTTACCGCTGAAGATAAGTCGGGCAATAGAATAACGGCTGATTTGGCTTGGGATAACGTCAAACCGTCCAACACCACGGTTTTAGAGCAATATTTATTTGTCAGAAA
This sequence comes from Patescibacteria group bacterium, assembly GCA_028707005.1. Taxonomy (GTDB): domain Bacteria; phylum Patescibacteriota; class Patescibacteriia; order Patescibacteriales; family GWC2-42-12; genus GWC2-42-12. The sequence goes on along the minus strand of JAQTVB010000012.1, from coordinate 4,024 downwards.
GCACCAATCGCCTTATCTTAGCCCTTTATTCAATATCACTTCCGTCTTTTATAAAATTATCTTGGTCATCGCCTCAATCGCCTTGGCATTAAACATCTTAATTGAGATTAAACGGCAATATCCACATATCATCTTATCAACCCTGGTTTTAATCTGCCTTTTGATTGCTTTGATCATAATTTAAAGCCCATTTGCCAATTTTTGACAAAATTATTAAGATATGTAAATATAACAATATCGCTCTTTTAAAAAAGACGTTTGCCACGGACTTGAGCTAACAATGCTAATTTTTATCTCAAATCCGTGGCTAACTCGGACGCCAGCCACGGTGTCTTCAGGTTTTGCCGCAGGAAGAGGGCAAAACAATGAAGAATTGCAGAATCACAACTATGTAGAAAACAACAACACCCGCAACACTAAACACGACATGAAAACCACACACCGTGCCCGAGATAGCATCTAGCTAAGAGTCGGCTAGCCCAATTGTCATTCTCTAGCCGACTATAAACCGAGTTGTTCTTTTCTCGTTTTCACGACTGCGCGTGGCCGCACAAGCCAAAAAACCGCGCGCAGTCTCTTTTTTTACCCAAATTTGCCAAAGTTAAAGGTTTTTTATATACTAAAAGCATGAATCATGGATCAATAAAAATTAAAAAGCATTAATTCATGATTCAACTACTTATGACTTCCGGAGAACTGCGCCAAAAATATTTGGACTTTTTTAAAACTAAGGGGCATGCCATAATCTCCAGCGCTTCTTTGATTCCGGAAAATGATCCAACGATTTTATACACCACCGCTGGCATGCATCCGTTAGTGCCTTTTCTAATGGGCGAAAAGCATCCGGCCGGAACCAGGCTGGCTAACTGCCAAAAATGCATCAGAACCGGCGATATTGAGGAAGTGGGCGATAGCACCCACCATACTTTTTTTGAAATGCTGGGCAATTGGTCGCTGGGCGATTATTTTAAAAAAGAAGCAATCCTTTGGAGCTGGGAATTTTTAACCGATCATGAGTGGCTTAATTTAGATAAAAAGCGCTTGGCAGTTTCCGTTTTTCAAGGAGACCAAGATTCGCCGTTTGACCAAGAATCTTTTGCTATTTGGAAAAAAGAAATTGGCATTGCGGAACAAAGAATTGCCAAGCTGCCGAAAAAAAATAATTGGTGGGGTTTGGAAACCGGCGGGCCTTGCGGACCGGATACGGAAATTTTTTATTGGGCGGGCGACGCGGATAAAGTGCCGGCCGGCTTTAATGATGATCATCCTCTATGGGTGGAAATCTGGAATAATGTTTTCATGCAATATAATAAAAAAGCCGGCAAGCTTGAGCCGTTAGCCAAGAAAAATGTTGACACCGGCATGGGGCTGGAAAGAATTTTAGCGGTCATGAACGGCTTGGCGGATAATTATCAAACGGATTTATTTAAAAATATCATTAATAGGATTTGCCAGCTAAGCGGCCAGACTTACGGCAAAACTCCGGAGATTGATAAAGCTTTGCGCATTATCGCTGATCATCTCAAAGCCGCGACCTTTATCATGGCCGACGACAAGGCAGTGGCGCCGTCCAATACCGACCGCGGCTATGTTTTACGGCGCTTGATCAGGCGGGCGATCAGATATGGCCGGCAAATCGGCATTGTCAACGAATCCTGGACAAAAGAAATCGCCAAAGTCGTGGCGCATGATTATCAGGCAATTTATCCTGAATTGAGCCGTAATATTAATAAAGTCATTGAACAGCTGAACGTGGAAGAAGGAAAATTCAATAAAACTTTAGAACAAGGCCTAAGAGAGTTTGAAAAAATCATTAAGCAGGGAAGCGGCAAAAAAATCAGCGGCAAACAAGCCTTTGATTTATATCAAAGTTATGGCTTTCCCTTAGAGATCACCGAAGAATTAGCGCGTGAGCAAGGCTTAAGCGTTGAAGTTGAGGCGTTTTGCCAGGAACTGAAAAAGCACCAGCAGCTTTCCCGCACCGCTTCGGCCGGACAATTTAAGGGCGGGCTGGCCGATGCCGGCGCGCAAACCACCAAATTGCATACTGCGGCGCACCTGCTTTTGGCCGCTTTAAGAAAAGTCTTGGGCGAACAGGTTGTACAGCGGGGCAGCAATATTACCGCCGAGAGGTTAAGGTTTGATTTTTCCTATCCGACAAAAATGACTGATGAGCAAAAACAACAAGTGGAAAATTTAGTCAATCAAGCGATCAAGGATAAATTAATAGTTGATTGCCAGGAAATGAGCTTAGCCGAAGCTAAAGCCTTCAAAGCTCATGGCACTTTTGAATCAAAGTACGGCGAAAGAGTAAAAGTGTATATGATGGGAAATTTCAGCAAAGAAATTTGCGGCGGACCGCATGTTGATAACACCGGCAAATTGGGTCATTTTAAAATCCAAAAAGAGGAAAGTTCGTCGGCCGGCGTTAGAAGAATTAAAGCTATTTTAGAATAAATCCAGCTGAAATGAAATGGAGTTTCTTTATTATTAGCCAAAAATTTATTTTTTGATTGATAGCGCTGAAATCCTTGACATCCGCTCTAATTACCTATATAATTGTTTATACGGTAAATAAACCTAAAATTTTTACACGTGTTTAAAAGGTTTTGGTATCTCGTCTGATAAAAGATGAGCATTAAACCAAAGCTATTTTTGTTTTAAGATGAAAGAAAATAACCAGCAAATTAGTTCAAAAGATTTCATTGAAATGATAGGCGAGGTGATTGAGCTTAAGCCGGCCGCCAGCTTTAAGGTAAAGCTGGAAAACGGCCATGAAATTTTAACGCATCTTTCCGGAAAAATGAGGATGAATAAAATCAGATTACTCCCCGGCGATAAAGTGAAAATTCAAATCAGTCCTTATGATTTAACTAAAGGCCGGATAACTTACAGGTTATAAATTCGGGATAGTTGAGATAATTAGGATATTTGGGATTTTTGGGGAAAACAATAATTCCTCGTTCCCAACAATCTTAAAAATCCTCAATATCCCAATTATCTTATAGCTATGAAGGTAAGAAGCAGCGTGAAAAAAATTTGTAAAGATTGTAAAATAGTCAGGCGCAAAGGTCGCGTCTGCGTGATTTGTAAAACCCCGAAACACAAACAAAGGCAAGGATAAGAAAATTTACGATTTTCAATTTTCGATTTGCGATTTAATCATAAATCCTAAATCTAAAATCTTAAATCATAAATTAATTACATGGCTATAAGAATTGCCGGCGTAACCATACCAAACGAAAAAAGAGTGGAAATTTCCTTGACTTATATTTTTGGCATTGGCAAAACTAAAGCCAACGGAATTTTAAAACTGGCGAAAATCAGCCCGGATGTCAGGGTTAAAGATTTAACCGACAGCCAGGCCAACATCTTGAGAGAAATTATTGAAAAACAAAACAAAGTTGAAGGCGATTTAAGGCGCGATATTTTCGCCAACATAAAAAGATTAAAAGAAATCGGTAGCTACCGCGGCAGCCGCCACACCAAGAGCTTGCCCACCAGAGGCCAAAGGACAAAAACCAACAGCCGAACCGTGCGCCACAATATCAGAAAGACCGCGACTTCAGGTAAAAAGCCGGCGGCGGAAAAAACTTAAAAATATAATTTACACTAATTTAGAATTAATTTACACAAATTAAAATATGGCAGAAGAAAAAAGGCCAAAACAAGAAAAGGACAAACCGCTGCAAGCCGCGCCTATAAAAAAAGAAGAGGCGCCGACTGTAAGCGTGGCGCAAGACAATCTAACGGCTCCAATAGGCGAGCAGGCTGTTAAAACTGATTTAAACGCGCCGGAAGAACTGCCGGATGAAGTTAAAAAAAAGTTGGAAAAAAATAAAGCCGACAGAAAAACGATCAAGAAAAAAGGTAAAAAAAAGAAAACTGCCAAAAATGGAGCGGTGGGCATCGCTCATGTTAAAGCGACCTATAATAACACCATCGTCGCCTTAACCGATTTGACTGGCAATGTTTTATCGTGGGCGAGCGCTGGCATGGCCGGCTTTAAGGGGCCAAAAAAATC
>JAQTVB010000037.1 GCA_028707005.1 Patescibacteria group bacterium | reverse complement strand
GAGCGACCGGCTGATTTCTTCCCGCTCCGCATCACTTAATCTTTTATAATTTCCCATAGAAATCTAATTTAACATTTTTGGCGCTTCGCGCCAAATATATTGCGTTAGATTCTGGAATCAAATTTATATAAGATATGCTGATGATTTTGTGATTTTTTCTGAAAATCGGAGATGGCTGGAAAATTTAAGTGAAACAGTGGAGAGGTTTTTGCGTGATAACCTAAAATTAGAACTTCATCCAGACAAGGTTTTTATTAAAACTATAGTTTCTGGCGTTGATTTTTTGGGTTGGATTAATTTTCCGCGCCACGCTGTCTTAAGGACAAAAACTAAGCGGCGCATGATGAGCCGAATTAGAGAAAATTCCGTGCCAGAAAGTTTAGCCTCTTATCTGGGGCTTTTAAAATACGGCAACACTTTTGAACTTGAGCAAGAACTCAGGAATAATTATTGGTTTTGGGAAAACAAAGTTAAATGATTTTTTGACATTTCATTTAATTTGAGCTAAAATAAATTAATAATTAGCAAATTTTTTTTCATATGGCTGATCAGAAATCAGAAACAAAACGATCGAGCAATCCTTTTCCGGCCATGGAAGAGCGGGTTTTGAATTTTTGGGAAACCAATAAAATTTTTGAAAAATCGGTAGCTAAGCCGGCCGGCGCGGCGCCCAAAGGCGACTATGTTTTTTACGATGGGCCGCCGTTCGCCACGGGCACGCCGCACTACGGGCATATTGTGGCCAGCATGATGAAGGATGTAGTTCCCAGATACTGGACCATGAAAGGTTATCGCGTGGAAAGACGCTGGGGCTGGGATTGCCATGGCTTGCCGATTGAAAATATCGTGGAAAAAGAAATGGGCTCGAAGTCCAAAAAAGATATAGAAAAAATGGGCGTGGAAAAATTTAACGAACTCTGCCGCTCCAAAGTTTTAGGCTATGTAGATGAATGGGAAAAAGTTATCAGGCGCTTGGGCCGCTGGGCGGACATGACCAACGCTTATAAAACCATGGACATTAGTTTTATGGAATCGGTTTGGTGGGTGTTTAAAGGGCTTTATGATAAAGGTTTGATTTATCAGGGTTATCGTTCCATGCATATTTGCCCCAGATGTGAAACCACTTTGTCGCAACAGGAAGTGGCCGAAGGTTATAAGACGGTCAAGGATTTGTCGGCTACAGCCAAATTTGAACTTTTATACCCCCTTGATAAAGGGGGAGAGGGGGATTTTAAAACATTTGTTTTAGCTTGGACTACTACGCCCTGGACATTAATTGGCAACGCGGCGCTGGCGATTAATAAAAGTATAAAGTATAAAGTATTAAGTATAAAAGGAGAGAAGGAAAAATATATCATCGCCGAGGCGAGAGTCGGAGAAATGTTCGAAGATAAAGAGGTGAAGATTGAAGCTGAAATTAAAGGCAAAGATTTGGTCGGTAAAAGATATAAGCCGTTGTTTGATTATTATTCTGAAGATAAAAATTTTAAAAATCGGGAAAACGGTTGGCAAATTTACGCGGCTGATTTTGTTACCACTGAAGAGGGAACCGGCGTGGTGCATATTGCGCCGGCCTTCGGCGAGGACGATATGAATTTAGGTAAAGAAAAAGAATTGCCTTTCATCCAGCACGTCAACATGGACGGAACAATCAAGGCCGAGGCCAAGGATTTTGCCGGCATGAATGTTAAAGAGATAGACAAACACATGAAAACCGACAAAATAATTATTGATTATTTAGATAAGAAAAACTTGTTATTTCACTCGGATAAATACGAGCACAGCTATCCGCATTGCTGGAGATGCGAAACACCTTTGATAAATTATGCCACTACTTCCTGGTTTATGGCCGTGACTCAGGTAAAGGATAAGGCTCTAAAATTAGCTAAAAAAATTAATTGGTCGCCGGACCATATAAAAGAAGGCCGATTTGGCAATTGGCTGGAAGGCGCACGCGATTGGTCAATTTCGCGCCAAAGATTTTGGGCTAGCGTTATGCCGATTTGGAAATGTGAAAAATGCGGCGAGACAAAAGTTTTCGGTTCAGTGGTTGAACTGGAAAAAGCCAGCGGCAGTAAAGTCACGGATTTGCATAAACATATTGTTGATAAAATAACTTTTAAATGTGGAAAATGCGATGGAACTATGCAGCGCGTGCCGGATGTTTTAGATACCTGGTTTGATTCGGGCTCTATGCCGTATGCGCAAATGCATTATCCTTTTGAAAATAAAAAGAAGTTTGAGGACAATTTTCCGGCAGAATTCATTGCCGAAGGCGTGGATCAAACACGTGCCTGGTTTTATTACCTCCATATTTTGGGCACGGCTTTAAAAGACAGCCATGCTTTTAAAAATGTCATAGCTAACGGCATAGTTTTGGCCGAAGACGGCAAGAAAATGTCTAAACGGCTTCATAATTATCCCGACCCGATGCTGGTGATGAACCAATACGGCGCGGACGCGTTAAGATATTATCTTTGCGCCTCGCCGGTCGTCCACGCCGACAACATTAATTTTTCCGAAAAAGATTTAGCAGAACAAACCAGGTTTTTAAATATTTTGCTCAATGTAGTATCTTTTTATCAGATGTTCGCGCAAGGCGCGGCAGTAGAGGATTTGCAGAAAAAAGATTTGGTTAACGTTTTAGATAAATGGGTAACTTCTCGCTTAGAGCAAGCCAAGCGGATCATCACCGAGAAGATGGATAATTATAATTTGCATGCCGTCCGCGAAATTCCGGTTTTCATAAATGACCTGTCAACTTGGTATGTTCGTCGTTCTAGAGACAGATTTAAAGGCGATGACCAGACCGATAAAATGCGAGCTTTAAAAACTCTGCGGCGGACTTTGTATCATTTGGCTAGAATAATGGCGCCATTCATGCCGTTTATGGCCGAGCATATTTATCAGGAATTGGACGCGGAGAATGCCGAATCAATACATTTAGAAGCCTGGCCGGAAGTCAAAAAAGACTGGATAGACGAAAAAGTTTTAGCCGAGATGGAGACAGTTAGAAAAATTGTGGAGCTGGGATTGGCAAAACGAGATGAGGCCGGGGTTAAGGTGAGGCAAGCGCTTAGTCAATTAAAAATTATCAATTACGAATTACGAACGGAATACGAAGAACTTATAAAAGATGAGTTGAATGTAAAAAATGTAGCAGCGGTTAAGGGCAAGGGCGAGCTGAAGGTGGAGCTGGACACGACCATTACCGATGAGCTGAAATTAGATGGTTTGAAGCGGGAAATTGTGCGCTTGGTTAATAATATGCGCAAGGATGCGGGCCTGACGATCAAAGATAAAATATTTTTATCATGGCAGAGCGACTCTGTACTCGTGAAAAAAGTTTTTAAAGAAATGGCAAAAGAGCTGAAAAAAGATGTTTTGTGCGGCGAGATAGTGGAGGGGACGGCAGCAGGTCAAGAAGTTAAGGTAAATGGAGAAGCGGTAAGACTGGGAATGGAGAAAATTTAGTATGACCAAAGCACTAGTGCTACTATCAGGCGGATTGGACTCAATGCTGGCGGCACGAGTTTTAATGGAGCAGGGCGTTAAAGTAACCGGCCTAAGTTTTAAAAGTTATTTTTTTAACACGGCTAAAGCGAAAGTCGCGGCTGAACAGCTCGGCATTGAACTGATAGAGGCCGATTTTTCCGCCGAGCATCTGGCCATGGTGAAAAGTCCCAAGCATGGTTATGGTAAAAACATGAATCCGTGCATTGACTGCCATGCGCTGATGCTGAAAAGGGCGGCGGAACACCTCACCCCCAACCCTCTCCTAGCCAGGAGAGGGGGCAAACCTCCCCTTCGTCCCCTCTTATCAGGGGGTCAGTATGATTTTGTGGCGACCGGCGAAGTTTTGGGCCAAAGGCCGATGTCGCAGAACCAGCAGGCCATAGAAATGGTAGAAGAAATTTCCGGGATCAAAGGCAGATTGATCAGGCCGTTATCGGCGAAGTTGCTGGCCGAGTCAGAAGCGGAAAAAGCCGGTTTGGTACAGCGCCACAAATTGCTGGATATTAGCGGCCGTTCCAGAAAGCCGCAGTTGGCATTAGTCAAAAAATATGGTATAAAAGAATATTCCAGTCCGGGCGGCGGTTGCCTTTTAACCGATCGGACTTTTAGCGAAAAATTAATAAAGATGATTGAGTATTGGTCGGAGTGTAGCGGCAATGATATAGAATTATTGAAATACGGCAGAATATTATGGCTTGCCATGACCTCGCACCAGCCCCCCTCCCAGCCTCCCCCGCTGCGTTCCTCGCGGGAGAGGGGAGCCAAGGAAAGCGTTTTACTGGTGATAGGCCGGAACGAACAGGATAATGAAAAATTGGAAAGTCTAGCGGTGAAAGATGATGTGCTAATTCAATTAAAAGAGGAAGCTGGACCAACGAGTCTTTTAAGAATTAAAAATTACGAATCAAAAATTACGAATGAAATGCCAGAGATTAATGTGCCGGAAGGATTGAAGATGGGAGAACTGAAGTTGGGCGAGAGTAAAAGCGAAAAGGAAATTATAAAAGTAGCGGCACTGCTTACCGGCTATTATGCGGCTAAGGCTAGAGGCAAGACAGTGAAGATGGAAGTAAGAAAAATTTAAAATTTTAAATAACCTTAACTCATATCGCCTGGGCGTTATGAGTTAAGAAAAGTTAATCTATGAAGAAAATTTTAATTATCATTGTAGTAGTTCTCGCCATCGTCGGCCTGTACGGCTGGGGAATTTACAACAAGATGGTGACAGCCAATGAAGGCGTAGACAACATGTGGGCGCAAGTGGAAACGCAGTATCAAAGGCGTTTTGATTTGATTCCCAATTTAGTTGAATCGGTTAAGGGCGCCATGGGTCAGGAACAGAAAGTTTTCGGCGATTTAGCCGAGGCGCGCACCCGTTATGCCGGCGCCGCCACGGTTAATGAAAAAGCCCAGGCCGCCGGTCAGGTAGAGAGCGCCTTGGCTCGCTTACTGGTTGTTATGGAAAATTATCCGCAATTAAAATCAGTGGAAACCGTGCAGACCCTGATGACGCAATTAGAAGGCACGGAAAATAGAATCAGCGTGGAACGCAAGCGGTTTAACGATGCGGCCAGGGATTTCAATGTGATGATTAAACGCGTTCCGGCCAGATGGTTTGCCGCTATGTTCGGCTTCGCGGAAAAAGATTATTTTGAAGCTGCGGCCGGAGCGGAAAACGCGCCAGCGGTGAAATTCTAATCAATAACATTACTTACGCACATAAAAATTTTAGCTCATTTTAAAGATAAACTATTTATTTTTAGCAAAAACTGGGATATAATGCGAATCTGCGAATAAAGGCGAATGCCGCGAATATTATTCGCAGAATTCGCATTCTAATTCGCAGCATTCGCATTATAGTTTGTTGCTTTTAATTGATAATCTATTTTAAGATCAGCTTGAAACTTAAAGTGCGTAAATACTGTTAATAAAATGAAAAAAGCAATTATCAGTTTGTTATTGTTTTTTGCCCTGCCGGCTTTTGCCTATTATAATCCGGGACAGCCGAGCGGTTTTGTTAATGATTACACCGGTACGTTAGCGGCTGAGCAAAAGCAGGCGCTGGAGAATAAATTATCGCAATTTGAGAAGGAAACTAGTAATGAAATTGCCGTAGTGATGATCAAGAGTCTGCAAGATGACACGATTGAAAATTTCGCGGTTAAATTATTTGAGGACTGGAAAATCGGCAAACAGGGCAAAGATAATGGCGTGTTAGTATTAGTGGCCAAGGAAGACAAAGAAATGCGCATTGAAGTCGGCTATGGCTTAGAAGGCGCATTGACCGACGCGCAAGCCGGTTGGATTGTTAACCAGTTAATGAAGCCGGCTTTCAAAAACAATGATTTTTTCGGCGGTTTGGACGCGGCAGTTGAAAAGATCATGGCCGCGACTAAAGGCGAATACGTGCCGAGCCAAAGCGCATCTGCTTCATCGGGCGGTAATTTCAATATTTTTGACTTTGGCTGGCTGGGCGTTTTCCTGTTCGTTTGGCTGGCCAGTATTTTGGGACGGTCAAAATCTTGGTGGGCCGGTGGCGTCATCGGCGGCATTATTGGAGTCGTTATCGGCATAATCAAGGGGTTCTTGTTTTTTGGCATCATTTCCATAGCAATTCTAGCGCCTTTGGGCCTGCTCTTTGATTTTATAGTTTCCAAAAAATATCAGGCCGGCAAGGCTAGCGGCCATATTCCTTGGTGGATTGGCGGCGGCCGCGGCGGCCATGGCGGTTTCGGCGGCTCCAGCGGTTTCGGCGGTTTCGGCGGCGGTTTTTCCGGCGGCGGCGGCGCTAGCGGCAGATGGTAAAAAATTTATGCAAGGAGGGAAATTTAATAGAAAATCAGTTAGGTTAAAAAACTATGATTACAGCCGAATCGGAATGTATTTTATAACCGTGTGCGCGGAAAATCGTGAATGTTTGTTTGGGAGAATTGAAAACGAAAAAATGATATTAAATGAAATGGGCCGGATCGTGGAAAGAGAATGGCTGAAAACGTCGGAAATTAGAAAAGAAATTTATTTGGATGAATATGTAATAATGCCGAATCATTTTCATGCAATCGTCTTTATTAATAATAATGGCATTGGCATATCAACGGTAGGGGCGAACGGCCGTTCGCCCCTACGCATGCGGCCCAAATCAATTTCATCGTTAATGGCGGGTTTTAAATCGTCGGCAACCAGCTGTATTAATAAATTTCGCCATACCCCGCTAGTTCCTATTTGGCAACGAAATTACTACGAGCACATAATCAGAAATGAAATTTCATTAGATAAAATTCGCAATTATATCGCGAATAACCCGGGCGGTTGGCCAAACGATGTTGAGAACAACGGCAACGTCAATACAACCGAAAAGCAACAAAAAAGTTATTATAATAATCTTTATTAATGATTTTAAGACATATGACTACACAACAAATTTTTGATTTAGCTCTGAAATTAGGTATGAAAGCTGATCTGCGGGGGGCGGTCAAAGTAAAAAAATACTTGGAGCGCGTTAAAAAGAAGCATGAAGCCATGACTGCTAGCGAGAAGAAAGAATTTGATTTGGAAAAGCTGTCTAATCCTTATAGCGACACTCGTGTTTTGGTTGATCATGGCAAAAAGAATATCAAAAAAGTTTTTGCCGGCATTGATATGGAGGGCGCCGAATTATTGTTGGCCGAAAGTTCCGGCGTCGATTTGGTCATCAGCCATCATCCAGCAGGCAAGGCTTTGGCCGACTTGCATAGCGTGATGGAAATGCAGGCCGAGGTTTTATCTCAATATGGCGTGCCCATTAATATCGCCGAAGCCATTTTGAAAGTCAGGATGTCGGAAGTGAGCCGCGGCACTTCGCCGATTAATCATAACCGCAACGTTGATTTGGCGAAGTTCCTTAAGGTTGATTATATGTGCACTCATACCGTCGCCGACAACTTGGGCGCTGATTTTTTACTCAATTTGCTTAAAAAGGTTAAGCCGGAAACCGTTGGCGAAGTGATGGCCATGCTGAAAAGCGTTCCTGAATATCAGGCCGCGGCCCAACTGAACGCCGGCCCGAAAATTTTCGTGGGCGCTCCGGAAAACAGCTGCGGTAAAATCGCCATCACCGAGTTTACCGGCGGCACCAATTGCTCTAAAGATATTTACGAAAAATTGGCGCAGGCGGGCATCGGCACGATTATCGGCATGCACATGGGGGAAGAGCATCGGAAAGAAGCGGAGAAATACCATGTTAACGTGGTAATCGCCGGGCACATCTCTTCCGACTCGCTGGGCATGAATTTATTTTTGGATGAATTGGAGAAGAAGGGTGTGGAAATTGTTACTTTGTCCGGGCTGATCAGGGTGAAAAGAGGGAAGTAAGTCAGACTGACCGCGACGACTTTTTTTTCTTAGGTCAATAAGGTATAATATAGACAAAGAAGCAAATTTTTAATTTTTTATGTCCA
>JAQTVB010000011.1 GCA_028707005.1 Patescibacteria group bacterium | reverse complement strand
GGTGCGCTCGCGGTGACGAAGGAAGCGGAGCGCTGTGAAAGCATCCGCGTCCGTGACCAAGAGTTTTTGAAGCTCTTGCCGCGTTAGCGGGCTTACTTTCGTATTCATTCCGTTCCTTTCTACTTTGAACGCTTGGCGCCAAGAATCTTGGCAACGGCGTTCTGTTTCTCTTCACCAACCTTAGCGAGCAGGTCGGCAATCTTGGTTTTTTCGTCTTGACTCGCCTCGCTAGCGAGACGACCGAGTTCTTTCTCGGTCTCTTCGAATTGGGTGATAGCCGCCACGATTTTGTTGCGGTCACCAGCCAACACTTCCGCCACCACACCCGCCGGCGCAAACAGAGTGTCAAACACTTCCTGCGCATCCGACAAAGGCGTCCGGCAGAGCGGCGCGATTTTCGCCTTCACTGTAGCGATCTGCTCGGGCGTATCCCAAAGCAAATACTCCAGCGTTCGAAGGTCCTGCTTGCTAACCCTCACTCTCCCGTCAAGAAGAGCGTTGGCCTGCAAAACATCAAAGACTCGTCCGAACCTGCGATCATCGGCCCACAACCACGCAAACCCCGCATTGTCTCCATCGAGAAGTTGCTGATAGAGGTCGAGCGTAATCTCGACGATCTCATCGCTAACTTCCACGAACGGACGAACTTCGCGAAGCGTTTCCACTTCAGCGAGCGTCAGGGTTGCGGTTGGCGCTGCCGATTTACCGGCTTGCGCCCGATTGAGCCTGGCCGCCACGAGATTTTTCTTTCCCGCGCGGTCCAAGGATTTCACCTCGGCGCGAATGGTCATTCGAGACCACATCGCTTGGAGGTTTCCTTCCGAATCCGGAAGCTCATTTGAAGCCGCCACAAACGCGAGCAACGGGGTTTTCACCATCCGCCCCTCGTGCCGCACACCATCGCCTTTTGCCAAGTCGAGAACGGTTTGCAGAACTCGAGGCTCCGCTTTCCAAATCTCATCGGCAAACAGAATGTGTGCTTTGGCAGCTCGGCCAAGTGTATCGCTGGTGCGAATCGACTTGCCACCATTTTCGGATGACTGCTCTTCAATGGAGGTACTCTCCACGATAAGTTGTTCAACCGAAACAATGGTAGGCATCAGGGCATCGTAAAACAAAGCCCCGTCAATCCGCTTGGCGATGTCTTGCACCGTCCCGGTCTTGTTGATCCCGGGCGAACCCAGGAAAAAAGCCGGTCGGCCGGAGATAAGCGCGAGCATGGTTGCCCGCACGATCGTCTCGCGACCAATGTTCCGCACCGCCACGTCCGCCATCAAAGCCGACGCTTTCGGCGCGATCTGCACACCTAAATCAAGGATGTCATTTGCCATGACGATTCCTCCACTGGTATTTTCCGGCCACCTATTTAATGCCGCCTCGCTTTTAATAGAGTGAGATACTCTATGAGCCAATGATTATTCCGCAAAGCGGATAATCGCGAACTCAATAAAGTGGAGAATTTCTTGGCATTCCCCGGAGCCATGTTGTAAAGATCAATTTGCCCGCGGATCTTCCGGTACCACTAACCCAAACCCCTCCTTGCCTGGTACGAGAATTTTCACCCGATCAGCGGAGACGAACTCCACCAACATCGGATGAACCATAATCCGCTCCCCATTATCCTCTCGAATAACAGTGAGCGGCGGGCGTTTGTCGTTAAACAAATCACCGACAGTCAATTCCTTTTTCATATGTTCTTTCTTGTTGTTGTCGCCGTTACGCGACTACTTGTTCAAATACCTGCACGCCATGATCACGACGAATCATAGCCAGCCACCTCGTGGCTTTGGCCACGGCGATCGCCTCCATGCCTACTATGCCGTGCACTTGCGCGGCAATCAGAGCGAGATTAAAACCTGCCGACGGCGATTTTTCCCTGGCGATTCCGATGAACTCCTTGCGGACTTCGTCGGAAAGCCGAAGAACAAATACCGCTCGGAGCCGAAGTTCTTTAAAAGATCTATCCATTCAAAATCCTTTCTCTATTCAATCCGCAAATTAATGTTACGAACTGAAGAAAGCGGAGATGTTTAAAACCATAAGTACATCTCCAAAACTCATGAGTGTTTTTTTTAGGAACACACAACCATTGCCGCAAACTAGAGTTTGCACTCGATTTCCGCGGCGATCGTCTCCAACTCTTGTTCCGTTGCGTCCTGGCGATCAAGAACATTACGGATTTTTCGAAAGGTATCACCAAGACTGGCTTCATCAGCCAACTTCTCGGGTGAAATACCTCCAGTGAACTCTCCCCTTTGCTCCATGAAAGAAGCACGGGGTAGCAGGTCGCAGGCGATCCTATATAACGGGAGCACCTTTTTGACCTGCGGCACCGAAGTACCGGCCGCTCGCCGACTGACCCAGCTTTTCCGATCAGAAGCGTTGGAGAAAAACTCCTTCGCTACCTTCCGGTATTTTTTGGCCAACTCGGCAGGATTAACCTGCCCCTGAAGACGGGCGAAAAGCACCTTACCTTCGGTCGAAATTGCGCGGCCATTAGCCAGCAGCATCTCTGCTACTGACTGAAACGGCCGATGACCACCAATAAGTTCATCCTTTGGACCGAGTTCCGGTGAAACTTGGATGATATCCATACGCTGACCGGAAATTTCGTCCCTGAGTTGAACCAATCGGGGTTCTTTAGTTCCCTCTGCCACACTCACAACATCCATGTCATGAGCGTCTGGTGTACCGAGGATGATGTCAAATGACACCAGTTCGGCACCCTGTTCGAGGGTAATACTTTCGGGAAGAAGTATCACCCGACCATCCGGTCGGTAATACTCTTTGAGACAGTCTAGTGCCTTACGGCACTTTTCAATCCCGCCGAAACTCACAACGAGTTTCTCGACCTCGTGGTCGATCTCGTTCGCAAGCTCCAGCCCTTCGGCGTGCGAAAGCTCTCCGGCTCGTCCCCGATTTGCCCTCTCGATGAGCGGATTTATCGGAGAAGCGGCCAGAAATACATCCTGGTCAGCCGGGAACTCCCGTGTGACCGCGTAGAGCAAACAATCCTGCAAAGCGCGAGTGGCAGACTTGAAAGCCTTGCGGCTCGAAAGTCCGGGTTCTGCCAATCTCTGGCGGAACTCGCTGGCAAACTCGACCGCTTTCGCAGCCAACACCGGCCACTGCACATCCGGAATACGGAAATGGTAAGCCACTTTCCGGATTGCCAAACCGTTCTGATCGTGATGCTTGCTATGGCAAGCGATTACGAACGCAAGAGCCAACCAGCTCTCTTGGTGCGTAGGATAACCCTTATCCCACGCGTTGTTCGACTCCGGCAGGCACAATAATACATCCTTCCGGGAGTCAACGAGCTTCGTTGGACGATTGAATCGTCCAACTACAATCTCGTTTCGATTATTAGTAACGGTCGAACCGAAGCGACCGGACCCAAAGGTCAATTTTGTAGTAGTGTTCATGCAACCTATTGCCAACCTTATAGTTAGCAACAAATTGCATGAACACCCCACTCTTTGAATCCGCAAGAATAAATCTTACGAACTCAAAAATGGGGAGGAGCAGATAGGCGTTACCGCACACCTGTTCCTCCTTTGATTACCACGGACACTTTTCAGTCTCCGAGCCAACCACAACCGGCTCATATCCCCAGCAGAACGCGTGCGCGTTCCAAAAAGGGATTGAAGTCGATTTTTTTTCCTCATCCCACGGCTCGGCCACACCGGCTTCCCCAATATAAGCAGTACGAACTTCGTACTTACCATCAGCGAGACGATGCAGCTTAATTGTGAGTTTTGAGGTCGGCTCCGGTTCTCGATTCTTTGCGAACCTTGAAAGACCTGGCCGATTCACCCTTTGAGCGAAGACGATCTCGTCGCCGTCGCCTGTGGAAACGCAATTTGACCGGCCGATTACTCGGCCGAGATCAATCGTTTCCTTGATCCGCTCATGTCCGAGCGAATCAATGCGCGCTAACGCTTCGGCAAGACCTGCCTTTGCGCTTGCGTGAATGTGGCTGATCTCGCGATCAACCACTTGTTCGCCGGACTTCAGCCGGCCTAGCGTTTTTGTACTCATAAATTCTAAGGACCCCAATCCAACCAGAGATCCTCAAGTGTCGGGATGCTATTATAGTATTCCGACAAGGCGTTTAAAAAACGCCTTACAAAACTTTTAATTATCTTAGTCATAGCAGTCCGCTCCCGGATTATCAGAAACAAACCGCTATGGCCAAGACTACCAATGAGCCGATGATTATAAAATCACAAGCTCAAGAAGTAGGAGAAATTGACGTATTCT
This sequence comes from Patescibacteria group bacterium, assembly GCA_028707005.1. Lineage (GTDB taxonomy): Bacteria > Patescibacteriota > Patescibacteriia > Patescibacteriales > GWC2-42-12 > GWC2-42-12. The sequence goes on along the minus strand of JAQTVB010000011.1, from coordinate 32,292 downwards.
CCTTTTGCTTCGGCTTTCGCTTTAGCAACGGCAGGAAACCATTCCTGCTAACCCGACTGATTAACCTCCACCAATCAAGGAGTGTTCAAATTAAGCTCTTGCAAGCTGGCTTAACACAAAAAGCCATTTTACCTTTTTTGACAGGAGCGGATTTTCTCCCAACCAAACTTTCGTCTGGTGTTTTTCGGCCGGGAGACTACTTCAGGTCTGCCTCTTTCACCACGGACCCAACTTTGATGTCGGGCGAGTGGGTAATGGCGCAGACATAGCAGTAACCCGCCGCTCCCATGGGCTGGCCAACGAAGACCGCAGGCACCACATGCTGGTAGCACGCGGCAATCTCTACCACACCCCAGGTCGCCGTTCGTCCGTTCAGAAAAACTGACTTGCCCTGCGTAGTCGCCGGTGGGACGAGCTCCGAGAGCTTCCGAAAATCAATCGGGTTCGCCGATTGGTACCGGACTATCGCCCCCGCCTCCTTCTCCTCAACGGAGAAGGTTAGGTCACCCTTACCAGTGCCTTCGGGGAGCTTTCGCTCGCCGATTTGCACCTGCCCGCCCTCCACCTTGGAGTCGGCGAGCGCCACCGAGCAGGGATGCAAAGCGTGCGTGATGCACGCGATGAGCCACTGCGGGCCTGCACCATCCACGAACCAGGGAGTCCCCATTGCCGAGAACGGCTTGAGAGCCGCTTCGACCATGGGAAGCTCTTCCGGCTTCCAATCCAGACCGGTAATCGTCTTGCCACCAGGCAAGCTAATTGGCCCCGGCTGTTTTCCGATCATACTGGCGATTTGCGCGATTGTGATTGTGTTCATCTGTTTTTCTTTCTTTTCTGTTTTTGTTTTTTCTGTCAGGAATTTTGCGAGAGTTTCCACTGTTATGGAACCCTTGAAGGTTTTTCTGTCCAACCCAACAGCAAGGCCTTCAAACTTGCTGTCAGAATTTGTCTTACTCCACTCCTCAACAGAGTTAAGGGTGGAGTGTACCGTACCAAGGACTTTCAATCCCAATTCCTTGGCAAATTGAACCCAAAGTTCGTGCGTCTCCTGACCGTACTGGTCGGAGATCACGATGACCAAAGCATCCGCATGCTTGCAGATTCGTTTGTTTTCGGCAGAAGGGATTCCGCCGACATCAATGAGCCCGAATCGAGAGTCGCAGTTTTTGACCGCGCCTTCGGCCCAGCTCACAAACTCCTCCGAGAACTGTCCTTTCTGGCGGATTTCAAGCGCCAGATCGGGCTGTGTCAGATAGAGTTCTTGAGTCCAGTCCCCCTCACCGTCAGGGGCGCATCGGAGCGGCATATAGTCGCCTACGGCCGCTACGAGTTTCTTAAGATACCATAGCAGTACCGACTTGCCGGAATGCTTTGGTCCACCAAAGACGATTCTCATTGGAATCCTTTCTTTGTCTCTCGCCATCGGCCGGCGAATTGCCTGGAATCGCACCTTGATCATCCGATCAAGATTTAATACGACCCCTCTTGTCATGCCAAACCTTAAGTTTAAAACTGTTAATTCAGCATGACGAAGAGGAATAACATTGCGGTTATCGCTTTCGCGAAATTTGTTCCGCCTTATCCCTTTCATCTATTTAATTGTCAATGTTCTTCCTTATCGTTTTCTCCCTTGGTTTCCCTTTTGCTTTTCGGACCGCGGGTCATAAGGAAATTCCTGGATCTAAGATTGGTTAGATCTTGCGACCCAGCCGATCTCCTTATGAATGAAGAACGGTTAGCTAGAAGGCTAAGTGAAGGACGGCTTCGCGAACTAAGCATGTATTCCGCGATGCCGCCGAGCAATCTCTTAGCGCGGCTTAGGAATAATCATGTCGCCATAACTATTCTTTAGCCTCTTCTGGCTTATGCGACTTAAGGAGCAACTTATTAAACGGTTGATTTCCATTTGTTGAAAATCTCGTTTAGCGAGTTCCGCGTCCTTAATTTATATTTTTAAAGTTGAAAGAGCGTTTGCCTCCCACTTTGCGGGAGCTCTCTCCTCATTGAGAGAATGACGGAGACAAGCATGGATTAGTTGAAGCAAATGATTATATATTTAAAATTTTGCTTCACCTTCTCCTCTCCGTCGTTCCACCAACGAAAAAGGCGACTAAGAGTTCTCCTCTAAATTATCCGACCAGCTATATGATGACATATATCTGTTCGTCTTTAGAAGAGATCTCCCAATCGCCTTAAAAGCAATTAGTAGCAATCGTTCGTGCGGCATTCAAGCAGACCTCCGCTTGAATCCTTATCCCGCCTTACGTGGGATAGAACCGATTGGCCCGTTTATAACTTCTCGGGCATTGAAGACTCTCTCCTCTAAAGATTGTCTTAATGTATTGGTGTAAAGAGCTAACTGTTAATGATATCTATATAATAGCATACTTTCGTTTATTTGTCAAGGGTAATTTACTTAATTACTGCCTTGACCTATTTCTATCTTTATCGTGATACTATCATAATAGCATACTTTGTCTTTTCTGTCAATAGCATTTTCCCCTTTGTTTTCTTGACTTGCCTTAATATTCAAACTTCGATATAACATCATAGCATACTTTATTATTCTTGTCAAGCATATTTTCCCTTTTATCTTGTCCTTACCTTAATATGCCTTTTTTAACTTATTATCTTAAAGCATGCTATTATCTTTGTCCAGCCCATCGTGGACTGACTAATTTTGATTAAAACAAACCAAAAAAAGCCGAGAACAATAATGTCCCCGGCTCTTCTATGGTTAGGCTGATACTAATTCTGATATGGCTTCACTGGCTCTCGTCGGCTGCCGCCTCCTCGGCCTAGCCACCGCCTCGCGGCGCTCCTCGCCATATCGCTCGTCGCGCATCGCTCCGGCGTTCTCGTCCCGTCTTCCAACAAAATAAAAAAGAAAGCTCCGCAGGGAGCTTTCTTTTTTATATGCGGGATGGACGGGACTCGAACCCGCGACCTCTGCCGTGACAGGGCAGCGCTCTAACCAATTGAGCTACCACCCCAAGAGAATTACGAATTACTAATTTCAAATTACGAATTAAAAATATAATAAAAATCTCTTGGAGAGAATAAAAACATACTAACAAAATAACCTCCAATAGTCAACCTCCTACAATATTTGGGCTTTTAAAAAACACTTACAAAGCGAGGGGGCCGGACAAAGATTTTAATTTTGAGCGCATATGAAATTGTAGTAATTTTTTCTTAAAATTATCCAGTCCCAATTAATTACAATTTTAAGAAAAAACACACAAATTTCATCTAAGTGAAAAATCAAAATCTTTGTCCGGCCAACCACGTAAATTTTTTTTACTTAATGTCTCTCTGCCTAACCGCCTCAAACAAAATCACGGCTGCGCTTACCGAGACGTTTAATGAGTCAGCTTTACCTCTCATCTTAATTTTAATCTTTTCGTCAGCCGCCTTAAGCCAAGCCTCGCTTAAGCCTTGATCTTCCGCGCCCATAACAATGGCGCAGGCCGATTGATAATCAACTTTTGTATATTCTTTGACCGCCGCCGGCGTGCTGGCAAAAATTTTTATCTGATTTTTTTGACAGAATTTTATAGTCTGGGCGCTGGAACTTACCGCCGCCGGCACCGTGAAAACCGCGCCCTGGCTGGCGCGAATCACGTTGGGGTTATACAAATCAGCTTTAAGGTCATTGATAATCACCGCATCCGCACCCGCCGCGTCGGCTGTCCTTAAAATCGCGCCCAAGTTCCCCGGCTTCTCCACCGCTTCCAAAATAACGATCAAAGGCTTGCCGCTCAATTGCAAATTTTCCAGCTGATACTCTTTGATCTTAGCCACGGCCAGAAAACCGTCCGGATTTTCCCGATAAGAAATCTTATCAAAAACTTTTTTGGAAACTTCTATAATTTTTTCCTCGTCTATGGCCAATTCCCGCTTGATATATTCCGGACAATAAATTAAATTTTCAATTTCCACGCTCGCCTTCAGCGCCAAACTTATTTCCCTGTGTCCTTCAATTAAAAACAAGCCCTGCTCTTTGCGCTCACGGCTTGATTCGCGCAATTTTATAATGTTTTTAATTTTCGGATTTTGCGGACTGTCAATTTTTTGCATATGGAATTGTGTTATTATTGTAGGGGCGTGTCGCGACACGCCCCTACTTATGTCTTTCGCTGATAACGTTTAATTTATAATTGTTTTTTTCTTCTCTTGCAAAAAAACTATATAAGAATAACCTATCGTACCCAATAATAGCACTATTATCGTGATGATGAAAATCGGCAATTTCCAGCTGACCGGCAAGACCGCTTCCGCGATCATCAATAGCCCGGCCAAAATGAACATCTTGCCGCCAAAACGATGGGTTTTATTCCAAACATTTTCACTGGATAAAGTCCAAGGGGTTTTGATGCCCACAAACCAATTCATTTTTATTTTTCCCAGATAATTGCCGATAACGATAAACAATACACCAATCAGCGCTGGCGTAATCACGCCCACTGGCAAATTATACCCCAAACCGTTTAAGCCGACAACCATAAAAATCGTCACGAGCAAAGCGACAATTATGCTTTTGAAAATATGATAAACTTTATTAAACTGCTCATATCGTTCCTTTTTTGGATCCAGATAGGGAATAAGCAAAAATAAAAGATACATGCCGATAATCAGTGACGGAAAAACAACCGCTTGGACTTTGCCCGAACCATAATGATCGGCCACGCCCGCAAAATTCCAATGGGTGGCGATCCGCTCCGGCAAAGTATTATAGAAAAATACCGCAGCGGCCAAAGTCGAAATAATGAGCGCCAAAGCGATGAATTCACTTTTAATAGTCGGTTTGATGGGGTTGGTCATAAATTTAAGTATACGAATTATTTAAAAAATTTAATCAATTTTTCGGCGATCTCTTCAAACACGCTTAAATTAAGCGAATAAATTATTTCCTGGCCCTGCCGCTGGCTGGTGACCAGGTCGGCCTGTTTTAAAACATTCAAATGATGCGACAGCGAAGGCAAAGTTATGGCAAAATTCTTGGCGATTTCCCCGGCCGCCAAATCTTTTTTCTTTAAAAGCTCCAAGATTTTACGCCTGGTTGGATCAGATAGAGCCTGTAAAGTTATATTCAAAGTCATATGATAAATTCAATAAATTACGTTAATAAGCCTATCTTAGTTGAATTTATTTAATTTTGAGCGAGTTCCGCAGCGAAAAAATTAAATAAATTTAACTAAGGCCTTGCTATTAGCCATTGTCCCGTAACATAATTTGCATAATTAGATATTTAGACAACTATCTAAATTATATCATGCCTGTATTTTTTGTCAAGCCATAAAAAGGCTTCGCGAAACTCGCGAAGCCAGAAAGTACAAGCGCTAATAAAAGGCGCCCCCCCACCAAAAATTTGGTGGGGGGGCGAAGGGGCCCGTTCTGGGAACTGTTTCGTCTATATAAAATTGTAACGGATTAAAAAAGTTTATTGGCTTGTGCTTGGCCTGGCGGATTATCCTTATTTTCCTTGGCTTTGGCTTCATCTCGCGCCCGTTGTTCTTTAACTAACTCGCGGTTGACCCATAACAGCCAGCCGACCACGCCAACCAAAAACAAAATAAAGATGATCATGCTTAATTTTAATCTGCCCTGATTTTGCTTACTCTCATTAATCATGCCGCCAGCGCCATTCTTTTCCGCCGCGCCCGCGCCGATTAAACCTTGGGGCTTTCCCAAAATCCCGCTCTGCTTACCATCAGAATCTTTAACCTCGCCTTGCCGTTCATCTTTATTCAAATCAGCCGGCTCAACCTCCGGGTTATCCGGCGCTGACTTTGCTGCTCGCTCTGCTGGCGCCGCCGCGCTTTCTACCACCTCGCCGGAAACGCCGGAAATAACCGCTGCTTCGGCGCTGCTTTTAACCGATTCTTTCGGCTCTTTGATGCTGGCCACGGCCTCTTTTCTTTCTTCCTGGGCCGAGCGGGCGATGGCGGAATTCTTGGTGAAAAAAATTACCATATTGGACTGAATGCTTTCTTTGCCGCGCCGGTCTATGGCCATGGCATAAACCGCGTGCTGGCCTCTGGCCAACGCCAGCTTCGGCTTGAAAGCGAAATTCGCCGTGCCGCTTTGATGATTTTCAACCGTAAATTCGCCCTGGTATTTTTTATCTATAAAAATCTTTATTTTACTGTCGTTTTTGGCCAAACCCACTATATAGGGGCGGTTAAAAGAAGTGCTGGCGTTAACTACTGGCGTTAACATTGTGGGCGCGGGAAATGGCAATTCAATATTAAAATTCAAAATGTTTGATTCCGCGCTGATCAGACCGGCTTCATCTTCGGCTCTGGCCTGAATTTTATGAAAACCCCGGGTTAATTCCTTGACCGGCCGATAGGCGAAATTCGCCGTACCGCTGTCATCCTCTAATATGCCGGTTTGACCGTCAAAAATGCCGTCTATAAAAATTTTAACCGCGGTGTCGCTCTTGGTTAAACCGGTTATTAACGGCCGCAAAGCCGCGGTAATGGTTTTTTCATTAGGCGCGATTAAAGTCGGCGCAACCGCGGCCGCTCGCGCTTCGGCCGAAAAAAAGACGATAAAAAATAAAACCGAACCGATAATTAATAAAGCTTTTAACTTTTTAATCATGTTACGGGTTTGCCGCCTCCAGACAGATAATTAATTATACCGGTCGATAACTCTGGTCCATGACTGGTATAATCTACATTATTCTTGATTTTTGTTAATCAGATTTTCTTTAGTAGGGCTCGGGGGATTAAATCAGCCGCGCCAATTTTTCCCTCAAGCCCTATAAGAAAATTTAAAAATACTACAATCAATGTAGTGAGTTCAGTTTAGCCGTTAATTTTAATGACCGTCAAGAGTACAATGAGTTAATAAAGTGTTATTATCCGTGATTATCCCGCGCAAAAACTGTGCAAAAGGCGTGAAAAATCATTAAATAATATCTTTATAATGCTTTATTTTCGCTGTTTTTTTAACTCTATTGATATCCACAGCGATTAAATCGGCCCTGATATTATCCGCGAATATTTTTTTGGCTATTAAATACATTTCAATCGCCTTTTTAAAGCGCGCGGACTTTACCTGGGCGAAGGCGTCAACCGCCGGGCCGTAAATCTGGCTGATCCTGGTTTTTACTTCCACGAAAACAATTAAACCGCGTCGGCGCGCCACGATATCGAGCTCCTGATAGCTAAGCTTAACATTCAAATCAACGACTTCGTAGCCATGCCTGATCAAATAATTTTTAGCCAAGTTCTCGCCAAATTTACCGATTTCTTGATTATGGCTCATAAAAAACAAATGGGTTGACGACCCATTTTGTTTAGATGAATTACCTTGGTTGTTAATCTCGGTCTGGGCTCGCAACCTACGGAAGATACTTTTTGAATTCTCTCTCTTTTTCCAATCGAGCCTTTTTCTGCGGTATCCGGCTTACGGTTCTTAGAAGAAAAAAAGTCCAAGTTAAAATGCCAATGGCCCAAAGCAAAAACCAAAAACGAGCCGACAAAAAAGGCACCATCTCGTAATTGAACCAGGCCAGCATCAGGCCGATGGCGGCGTTGGTCAGAGAAAAACCGTATAAGCTTTTCCAAAAAGACGAATACAGGCCCTGGCCCCATCTTTTTTTGCCGATGGCGGCGATAACCGCGACAGCGGCCAGCAAAACAATAAAGCCCAAAAGAATTTTAAAAGAAGCGCCCAAAAGAACGCCCGGTCTTAAATTAAACCAAAAATTCAATGTTAAAACATTGCCCATATGGATTTAATGCGAAAAAATATTTTAGCGCCTTCGCGTGTTTATGATTTCGCGTTATATTATGATGTTTTTCGCTACTTAACATAGATCAAACCGTAATGATACTCGCCGGCCTCAAATTCAGCTTCGGGGCTTAGGCCCAATTTTTTCACGCCCGCGTCAACCAACTCCTTCTTGACTCTTTCTTCGGGCGGCGGACCAAAAGGCGTGGCCACGTTCTTCCATTCCACCACCACCAGCCTGCCGTTCTTTTTCAACAATCTGATGGATTCCCGCAAAATTTCCGCGCGTTTATGCGATTGATACAAAGTATTAATTAACATGGCGACATCCAGGCTCCCGGCCTCTATTTTGGTCGCGCCAAAAATTTCTAAATTGCTCCAAACTGTTTTAATATTGGTAAAGTTTTCAACCCTTATTCTTTTGTTTATTGTTTCCAGCGCCGTGCGTAAAATGTCCACCGCGTAAACTACGCCTTTTTTCCCCACCAATTTGGCAGCCGGAAAAACAAAATGACCCGATGAGCCGCAGCCCAAATCAGCAACCTTTGATTTTTCAGCTATTTGCGCCTTGCTGAAAATCAAATTGGCATCTACCAATGAACTGCCTCCGATTAGTCCTTGCATAATTGTGAGAATTAAATGGTATAACCTTATTATAAAATATTTTTTCCTTTTAAACAAGGCTGGCGAAGCATGAAAGACGGACAAGCGCTTATCCGTCTTCTCTATCTTAATTTTTCACCCGATTGAAACTTAATCGATGAATCGGACACGGCCCAAATTGTTTTAATTTTTCCAAATGCTCTTTAGTGCCATAACCCTTGTGCTTTAAAAATCCGTAATCAGGATATAATTTATCCATTTCCAGCATCATCCGATCCCTGGTTACTTTGGCGATGATTGAAGCCGCGGCCAGGGAAAAAACTTTTTCATCTCCCTTAACAATCGCTCGCTGGGCGATGGAACAATTGGGTATGGCCAATGATCCATCCACTAAAATAAAGCCCGGCTTATTTTTTATAGAACTCAACGCTTTCTTCATGGCTAAAAATGTGGCCTGTAAAATATTTATTCGATCAATGGTCTGGTGATCGCAAATTCCCACACCGACTTCAATAAAATTTTTCTTAATTAAATCAAACAGCAATTCACGTTTTTTAGCGCTTAACTTTTTAGAGTCATTAATTTCTTCCAGCTCATTATTAATGCTAAAATTAGCCTTAATAATCACGCAAGCCGCAACGACCGGCCCAGCCAACGGGCCGCGCCCGGCTTCGTCCAAAGCGCCGATGATTTCATGGCCCTGGTCAAATATTTTTTGCTCTTCGGCTAGGCCAAGCATATTCTATTTTTCTATTAAAGCAACCTTTACTCCTAAAATAACCAGCAGACCACCCAGGGTTTTATTAAAAACATTCTGAAATTTTTCAAAAATTGAACGGATTTTATTTTGTGTCATGAAAATGGCCACCAATGAAAACCAAATAACTGTATTGACGATCATTATTGCGCTCATGATGCCCAAGACCATGGCTGGCGTGCTCGGAGAGATGACGAGTGTAAACAAAGAAAGAAAAAAGAGAGTGGCTTTGGGGTTTAGCACGTTGGTTAAAAAACCAATTTTTATCGCCGACCAACTGGTAATATCCTCTTTTTTCTGTTGTTCGCCAAGTTCAATTTTTGAAGATTTAGAGAAAAAAGATTTCAGGCCGATATAGATTAAGTAACCAGCGCCCACGAATTTTATAAAATTAAATATCAAAACAGATTGGGAAATTATCAAGGCCAGCCCTGCCAAGCAATAAAATATGTGAACGGTAATGCCGGCGCCGAAACCAACGGCTGTCCATATGCCGATTTTACGTGAATAGGCCAAAGAATTTCTGACGCACATAATAAAATCCGGTCCCGGACTAATGGCGGCTAACAAATGAATGCCCGCAACGGTTCCGATAAGCGCTAAATGTTCCATATATATGTATGTATAACATGATTTGTACTAATCAGCTTGTTTAATCTTAATTAAATTTATTTAATTAAGAGCTTACCGTTGACTAGCATGGTTCATATAAAAAATTAAACAAATCACTCGGACTATTTCTTTCCCTGCAAATACTTATACGCCGACAAAGCCGCGACCGCCCCTTGGCCGCAACCAATCACAATTTGTTTAAACTCGGTTTGTGTAACATCGCCGGCCGCAAACATGCCGGCTAAACTGGTCTTGCCGCTCAAATCAATAGTAATCTGCCCTTTGGCGTCTCGTTCAACCAGACCGGCCACCAAGTCGGTTTGGGTTTGATGGCCGATCTCCACGAACAAGCCATCAACCGCCAATTCCTTAACCTCTTGGCCGGAAGTTGCCTTGATGGCCGTCAATTTCTCCTTGCCCGTTAACTCGGTGATATTGCTGTTCATCATGATGTCAATATTTTTTCTCTCCTTGACCCTGGCAATTAGGATCTCAAAAGCCTTAAACTGCGAACCCCGATAAATCAAATAAACCTTACTGGCGATTTTAGACATCACTTCAGCCGCATCCAGAGCCGCGTTGCCGCCGCCGACAACAGCTACCACCTTGCCTCTAAAAAATTGGCCATCGCAATTAGCGCAATAACTAATGCCCCTGCCGACCAACTCCTTCTCTCCGGGCAAATCGAGCGGCCGCGAAGATAGTCCCATGGCAATAATCACGGTTTTGCTTAGAAACTTTTCTTGGCCGGCATGAATCATAAAATTTCCGTCCGCTTGTTTTTCAATTTTAGTGACTTCAGCAGTGCGCATTTCCACGCCAAAACTCTTGGCTTGTTCCTGCATGCTTACAGCCAATTGCGGTCCTCTAATCAATTTAATCCCCGGATAATTCTCAATGTCAGACGTCCAAATGATCTGGCCGCCCACATTTTTAGAAATTAGCAGGGTTTTCATCATGCGCCGAGTGGCATAAATGGCCGCTGTTAAGCCGGTTGGCCCGGCACCTATAATTATTGTGTCAAACATACATTGATTTTAAATTTTTTAATTTAAAATTGTCCTAATTTATCCCCATCTTACCCCCAAAAAAGATTTTGGCTAATATTAGACAAATAGCAAAAGTAAAGTCCACAAGAATGTGGACTTATCCACTTATTGTAAAAATGACTTTAGTCCACATTTTTGTAGACTTAAGTCCATGTAGCCTTTATTTATTTTTTTCAATCAATTTTATCAATTCATCTTTGTCGCAATAACCTACCTTACGATCCACGACTTTTCCTTTTTTAAAAACCAAAAAGGTAGGTATGCTCATGACATTATATTTTGAGGAAATTTCTTGAGCTTCATCTATGTTGAGCTTGCCGATTTTAACTTTTTCATCTTTGTTTTCTTTTATCATTTCTTCCACGATGGGCGACATGATTTGGCACGGTCCGCACCATGTCGCAAAAAAATCAACTAAAACTAGTCCGTTATTATTTTCAACCTCCTGTTTAAAGTTATCTTGGTTCAATATCATATTTTTGTTTACCATGGAACAAATTTATCATAATGATAACTGACGCGTTTGGCTGAAGGCGGTAAGGCTAGTTTTGAGCGCATATGAAATCGTAGTGATTTTTCGCCAGAATTTTTGGCGAAAAATCGCCCATATTTCATCTTAAGCGAAAAATTAGCCTTACCGCCTTCAGTCAGCTACGATTATCGCCTCCTTAAAACCAAACGCGTAAATCCTAATAATAAAAATGTTCCACACAAAACATTAATTATATAAATCTTTATTTTTAAATGGAATAAGAGCCAATATTACCGCATTTTTATAAAGTTCCTTCCTATCAATAATATTATCCGTAAGAATACCGACTGCGCCATTTTCTTGCTTTGAATTTGTTTTGCCAAACACAATATCATCTGCTTCTCCCAATTCTTTGCCCTGTTTAATTAATTCTGCCACCTTGCTGGGCAGGAAGAAAGAGCCTGTTCTGCCTCTGCCGAATTTGCCATGCTTGGACTTAACCACCACCCAGGCAAATACTTCCATACCACAGTCTTTCTCTTCAACTCCTCCTTCAATACCAACCCAATAATCGGCTTTTATCTTCTTGGACGCGTTTTCTGCCCGATTATAAGCGCCTTTAAGCGTCTCCTGATCATTCTGCGGCTGTTCGCTTACTCCGGAATTCACAGAGATACCCTCTGTTTCCCATATCATCTCCGGGAACATAGCTTTAAACGCGCTAATTACCGCTTTAATTTTAACCGGATTTTTAGAGGCAACAACTATTTTCGTAGACATAATCTAAGATTACCGATCTTGGATCTACAAATACTAAACCGTGGACCTACGGGGAGTCGAACCCCGACCTCATCCATGCCATGGACGTGTAATACCGCTTTACTATAGGCCCAAAAATTAATCGATTTTTTTATTTTATATATGATAAAACAAAATACAAATTAATATTATTTATTTAATATTAGCCAAAATATCAATATTTACTTTAATATTAGCTAAAATTTTAATTTTTTCCTAAATATACAATTTAAAATATTCCTTAGCGCCCCTGCGAGTAACCCCTATCCGCTCGACTCGTCTGTGTCCCCACCAAGAATCGAACTTGGGTCTAGGGCTTAGGAGTCCCTTGTTCTATCCACTGAACTATGGGGACGTCAGGCGAGTCGGGCGGATATTTAAGAAACTACGGAAGCTGACCTTTAACTTTAAAATGACTTAAGTCTACATTCTTGTAGACTTTACTCTCTCAAAACCACCATTTCATCACCGACTGTACTATAACCACGATGATAGCGCCACCCGGCCGCGCACCCTTTGCCCGGTCAAACAAAATTGCTATTATAATATACTGTTCCCTAGCCGTGTCAATATTATATAAAAAGATGCGCAAAGTAGCAAATTCAGAACACGCTACAGCGAAAAAAATAAACGTTAGGCAACGTGAATTTATATCATAGCCCAATTATTTTATTTTGACAAACCTAAAAATTTTGCTTAAAATTAAAGAAATAGCGACTCAAGCGTGATTCTTAACATTTAATCATAATCCTATGTTCAACAAGCAAAGCCAAGGAGGAGCTGCCAATGAATTTGAAACCGTGATCGGCCAGTCAGTCAAAGTAAAGGGGGATTTTAACGCCCAGGGCAATATTATAGTTGAGGACATTATGGAGGGAGGAATTAAAACGGCGGGTAATTTAGAGGTAGGGGAAAAAGCCAAAGTAACCGCCAACGTAGAGGCCAGAGAGGCGAAAATAGGCGGCCTGGTTAAAGGCAACGTGAAAATTAAAGGCTTTTTGGAAATTACGAGCACTGCTAAAATCTTTGGCGATATCGAGGCCGCCAGTCTATCAATTGAGCGCGGCGCTACTCTTGTCGGCAAATGCGCCATGCCTACCGAAATTGAAGACATAAAAAAGATCGCCAAAGAAAAAGAGGCCTAAAGCGCTTCAAGGAAAAAAATGAATATTTTTATCTATGATTCTTTTTTGAATCATAAAAAATACGACCGTTTGCTCGCGCGGCTGGAAACCCGCCTTACCGACTTGGGGTTAAATGGAAAAATCACCCGGCTTAGTTTGACAAGAAACACCGGCGACACGGTTAAAAACGAATTAAAGCGAGGCGCCACGACGATTATCGCTGTCGGCAACAATAAAACCGTAAATCAGGTCGCCAACTCGCTTTATGGCACCGCGGTACCCCTGGGCGTCATCCCCGTCGGAGAAAAAAACAACGACATCGCGAAAAGCCTGGGGATTGAATCGGCTGATAACGCCTGCGATATTCTGTCGGCCCGGCTACTGGCGCGGCTTGATGTGGGCATGGCTAACCACGCCTGCTTTTTAGGCAATGCTTCAATAGTAAATCAGGGCACTGTCATTAATATGAGTAATGACTATACGATTGAAGCCGAGACGAAAGGCCTGATCCATATTTTTAATCTTACCGCTGTGCATATCAAGTTGCCGCCTAAAGTAAGAGTCACGCCCGAAGACGGAATTTTAGAATTAGCCATCAGCTCCCAGCGCAATCAAAATATTTTTTCAAAGAAAGACGACCAATCAATTTTTAAAATTAAAAAAGTCGCCATCGACAACGCCAAAGCTCAATTAATGCTGGACGGAACCGTGCCAATCGCTTTGCCCGCAGAAATTTCGGTGCTGAAGCAAAGCCTAAATGTCATCGTGGGAAAAAACAGAAACTTCTAAAAAACACGAAAGAGACAAATATAGAACGAACGACACGAATTCAAAAAGACGTTCCCTTGCGGTAAAACGTCTTTTTTAAATTCGTTGAATTCGTGTTTTTTATTCGTTTTGTTCGTGTTTATTTCTGCTTGAACAAATACAACTGCTGCAGAGCAGTCAAAACAGTGGTAACCAGCCAATAAAGAGCCAAGCCGCCGGGGAAGGTCATACCGATGACCACGGTCAAAATCGGCATCACATAAAGCATCTGCTTGTTCATTATGGCCATCATGTCCTCGTCTTTGGCGCCCGCGCCCTTAACTTCCGGCCGTTTGGTGGTCATCATTTTCGCCTGCCAAAATTGGGCCGCGCCGGCCAAAATTGCCAGCACAATATTGGGCTTGGCTAAATCGATAAACCCCAAAGAAATCGCGTTGATTGTCCCGGGGTTATAAATAAAAGAATAGATATTGTTCAATGCCTGGTTGCTCAGACCGTCTCTAAAAACGATAAAAACCGCCCAAAGAAAGGGCAACTGGATTAAAAGCGGCAAGCAAGAAGAAAAGGGATTGATTTTTTCTTCTTTATATAATCGCATCATGGCCCGGCCCTGCTCCTCTTTGTTGTTGGCGTATTGTTTCTTTATCTCGTCAATTTTAGGCTGTAAGCTTGAAAGCGACTTCTGCGATTTAATGGATTGCTTTGACAGAGGCAACAAAATCGCCTTAATAACTATGGTCATCACTATAATCGCCAGGCCGATATCATGCCCCGGAATAATGTTATATAAAAAAACCAACAAATTCAAAATTGGCTGATAAAAAACCACGTGAAAGATTTGAGACATATTATGATTATTTTGTAGAGGCGGATCGCGACCCGCCTCTACTTATCTGTTATTTCACCGGGTCATGGCCTCCGGCATTAAAGGGGTTGCAGCGTAACACCCGCCAAACCGCCCTGATACCGCCCCCGAAAAAACCGTACTTTTCTATCGCTTGAATCGCATACTCCGAACAGCTGGGAGAAAAACGGCAGAAACCATGGGGATATAAAAATTTAAAAACGCCATGATCAAAAGAAAGCGTTTTCTGATAAATTTTTATTATTTTTACCGCGATATAGCGCGGATAGAATTTAAGCATGCCAAACTTCTATTTCAAAAGTCTAAATTTAACGAAAATTTTTTTCAGCTCATCGGCCACGGTCCTATAATTCTCGTTTAAAAGGCCGGGCAAGGCGATTATTATCGCATCAAAACCCACGACCAGATTTTTATTTAACTCCTGAAGCGCCCGTCTTATCCGCCTTTTTAACTTATTCCTCTCAACGGCTTTTTTGCTAATCTTAGTACTAACAACAATACCAAAACGGTTAAAATCAACTTGGCTGGCCAAAACCCTTACGCCCAAAAGTTGAGTGTAGCAAGCTCTGCCTTGCTTAAAAATTTTTTCAAAACCTTTTTGTTTGACTAGACGCTGCGGTCTGGCTAACATAAAATTATTCATCGTATGGACAGGTCGCGACCCGCCCCTACTGATTCTACTTGCTCAATCTCTTCCTGCCTTTGGCCATTCTTCTCTTTAAAACAGCGCGTCCGTTTTTAGAAAGCATGCGCCTTCTGAAACCATGCTTTCTCTTGGCTCTTTTTTTATTCGGTTGATAAGTTCTTTTTGGCATAAACTAAACAGTTATAAAATTAAAAATCATAAAGTTTATCAAGCAAAACTCCCGATTATAGGACCCTTAACTTTATAAACTTTATAGCTAACTGAAACATAACATCTAAACCGCTTTAAGTCAATGAAAAATCTTTTCCACCCTTTATTCACAGCTTGTAAACTTTTACGCCTATTTGATATTTATTTTTTTATTGTTATAATTGCCTTAGATAAAAATTGGAATTTGACTTTAAGAAAAAATTTATAATATACTAGGACTGTCGCCGCATAGCAAAACGTTTCTTTTTTATATTTTAATCATAACTTCCCCAAGCTATGAACAACGATCAACTCTGGCAAGCGGTTTTGGGTGAAATTGAATTGAGCTTATCAAAAGCAAATTTCACCACCTGGTTTAAAAGTACTTTTATTTCCTCTCTGGAAAATGGCCGGGTTATTATTTGCGTACCCAACACCTTCACTAAAGCCTGGCTGGAAAAAAAATATCATAAAGAAATTTCCGGGGCTTTTAAAAATCTGGGCTCTTTGGAAGTTAAAGAAATATTATATAAAGTTGAAACCAGAAAAGAGCCGGCGCCGGACGATTTAATGAGCCGGGCAAAAACGGAAAATATTATTGAAAATAAGCCAAAATCGGTTAATAGATTTGGCTTAAACAGCCGCTATATTTTTGAAAATTTTATTGTGGGCAAAAACAACGAATTGGCGCACGCGGCCTGCCAGGCCGTAGCGGCCAACCCGGGACACGCATACAATCCTCTTTTTATCTATGGCGGCGTGGGCTTGGGAAAAACTCACTTGCTCCAGGCGATCGGCCATGAATTATCAAAAAAAACCGAAAAAATATTATATGTTTCTTGTGAAAAATTCACTAACGACTATATCCAGGCCGTAAGAAACGGCCAGGCCAAAGATTTTAAAGACCATTACCGCAACGTTGACCTGCTCTTGGTGGACGATATTCATTTTATGGGCGGCAAAGACGGCACGCAAGAAGAATTTTTTCACACTTTCAATGACCTGCACCAAACCAATCGACAAATCGTGATTTCCTCCGATCGGCCGCCCAAAGCCATACCGGCGCTGGAAAAAAGGCTGCTGTCGCGCTTTGAATGGGGCATGATCGCCGACATCGGCGCCCCGGACGTTGAGACCAGAATCGCGATTTTGGAAACCAAGTGCCGGGAAAAAAATTATAAGCTTGATAAAGATGTTTTGGCTTACATCGCAAATAATATAACCAGCAATATCCGCGAACTGGAAGGAGCCTTAAACCGCCTGATCGCTTATTATGAATTTAACAACTCTTTACCCTCAATTGAATCGGCCAAAAACATTTTAACCGGCATTATTTCCAATTTTCAGGCAAAATCCACCACAGCCAAAACCATTATTGAGGCCGTGGCCAAGTTTTTTGACATTAACACCAAAGACATTATCGGACAAAGCCGCAAAAAAGAACTGGTGGTGCCGAGACAGATCGCCATGTTCTTAATGCGCAGAGAAATCAGCTCATCCTATCCTTCCATCGGCCAGGAACTGGGGGGACGCGACCACACCACCGCCATGCACGCCTTCAATAAAGTCACCAAAGAGTATGAGTCGGATGAACGCATGAAACAAAATATCAATTCCATAAAACAACTAATATACAGCGGTTGATAATTTGCTGGATAGCTGTGGCCGGTCGGTTGATAATTCGTTATTTAAATTTTAAGCGCATAATTTATACACAACCAAACCATCGCCAAAATTCTTTTCATCAACAAAAAATACACACAAAAAAACTGTCAATTGAACGATTTTTAAACAACAATCTTAAAAAACGCGCACTTATCAACCCCCTTATTATTGTTATTATTTATTATATTAAATATACAAATAATAATCATCAAAACATAAACGCAAAAATATGAACAACGAAAAACTCAACGAAGTTAAAATATTCAGCTTACAGGAAAATTTAAAACAGGGTTTGGCGTTGGTAAGCCATGTTGCGGGTAAAAACGTCAATCTGCCGATATTAAATAATGTTTTGATTAAGGCGAGCGGTGGAAATATCAGGCTCGCGGCCACCAATCTTGAAATTGGCGTAATTAGCGCGATTAGGGGAAAAATTGAGGCCGAGGGCGCGTTTACGGTTAACGCCAAAATAATTTCCGACTGTATCAACTTGCTACCCAACAAAAAGATTGGCTTAAGGCAAAAAGAAAGCGACCTTTTGGTGGATTGCGAAAACTATCAGTCAAGGGTTAAGGGGCAATCCGCAGATGAATTTCCCTTAATACCGGAGGTTGACAGAAAAAATTATTTTAGTGCCAACGCGGAGGCGGTAAAAAACGCCGTTTCCCAGGTTATTTTCGCCACCCAGCAAAGCGAAGCCAGACTGGAATTGTCCGGCGTATTATTCATTTTTTCGGGCGATTCCTTAACTTTGGCCGCGACCGACAGCTACCGCTTGGCCGAGAAAAAAATTCAGATTAAATCTTTCAGCCAAGAAGAAAAAAAAATTATTATTCCGGCAAAAACTCTGCAGGAATTATTAAGAATTTTGTCGGTGAATTTAGACGACGTTGATGAGGGCAATAAAGAAATAAAGTTTTATATTTCCGATAATCAAATATTATTCACTTACGGTTCAACCGAATTGGTTTCCCGCTTAATTGAAGGACAATACCCCGATTACCAGCAGATTATTCCTAAAAACGGCAAGACTAAAATCGCGATAGAGCGGCAAGAATTAATCCGCGCCGTGAAGATGGCCTCGTTATTTTCCAAAACCGGCATCAACGATGTCAATTTGGATTTTCCGGCCGGTAAAAACAAGGTGGTTATCTCGTCGGTTTCTGGCCAAACCGGAGAAAATATAACCAACCTGGAAGCTAAAGTAACCGGCGATGAAAACAGCATGGTGGTTAATCATCGTTATTTGCTCGAGGGCCTAAGCAATATTGAAAACGAAATGGTTGACATGGAAATAGTGGATGGCAACACCCCCTGCCTTATCAGGCCGGAAAAAGATGAAAGCTATTTGTATATTATCATGCCCATAAAACAGTAAAAACGCGAATTGGAGGTGTTGCCAATTAAGGCCAAAGTTCGCCAAATCCTCAAAATAAAATTTTAGCGAACTTTGGCGATAATCCCAAATTAAAAAATTTGTATAAATTAAAAACGCGGACATTTGTTTCGCGTTTTTAATTGGACAAGATAATTATTGAGTAACCGCCGCGGGCGTGGTGGAAGCGACCACCGGCGTTAGATCTTTAATGTTGATATTGATTTCATCGCTCTTGGCCGTTTGGCCCCGCCAGCCGCGGGCTTCGGCGTATAATTTATATGAACCGGACCGTAAAATGGTCGTAAGCGAACCTTGCGCGGTTTTGCCCTTAATTTGGCCCGGCGCGGTTTGCTCAACATCGCCGGCGGAGTTTTTACAAATAAAAGTGACGCCGGCCGTTTGTTCCGGGTTGTTGACCTCGGCCTTCAAAGGCAGGGGAAAATCTTTTTTCAGAAAATCAGTGTTGGGCGCGGGCAGGGTTAAAGCGATATTAAGATTCGCCTTTTCCTGTTTAGGATTTTGCGCCACATTGAATCCAATCTTTTTTTCGCTGCAATTGTCAATCGCATCGCAGACGCGCACCATTAAATCATGAGAACCGTTATCTAAAAAGGCGATGTACTTGTTAAAGTTAAACGGGGCGGCGGTTACGGTGTCGGTTAAATAACCGTCAATATAATATTCGGCGCGGTTAACGCCATTGGTCGCGCTGGCGGTAATTCTCGCGTCTAAATATTGGTTGCTTACGGTTTGGTTATTGACCGGGTAGTCAATCGTGAACACCGGCTGATACGCGGGACGGTGCACATTGTCAAATTCGGTGGGCGGGGCGGCGTTAACAATACCTTGTTTTTTCGCCCAATCAGAAATCGCGCTTTCCCATAAAGTGAATTGCGGGTCGCTTGCCGGGTTAGCCGGCGCCGGACCGGCCGGGTTGTCTTTGTCCACGTAAAAAAGAATGGAATGCGCCTGGCCGAATTGTTTTTCTATAACCGCGCTTGGCGGCGTGTATTCGTTGGCTAAATAGCCGGAAAATTTATCAATTTTTACGGTCGCGCCTGGGTTGGCCGCGCCGTCTAAAATCGGCTTGCCCGTGGGCGCCGCTTCCGGCGCCTTGAAATATTCAATCGGCGTATCGCCCAAAACTCTGTTCATGTAGTCATGCCAGATCGGCGCGGCTACCACCGAACCATCGGCGCCGCGCTTCATCTCTTTATTATCGTTGTTGCCCACCCAGACGCCGGTAACGATTGACGGAGTGTAGCCGATGGTCCAGGCGTCGCGGTAATCGTTGGTGGTGCCGGTTTTCGCCGCCACCGGCCTGGAACCCAGGGTAAGAAAGTTATTTTCGCCGAAGATGTAGGCGCGAGCGGAATTGTCCGATAGGATGCTGTTGATTTGGCGCGCGACTTCGTCGTTTAAAATTTTTTCATCCTGGTTCTTAAATTCTTCCAGCACTTTGCCGTCCTTATCTTCCACTTTTAATATAAAAGCGAGCGGGTGTTTTAAACCTTCGCGGGCAAAGGCGCTGAAAGCATTGGCATGTTCCAACAATTTCACTTCGCCGCCGCCCAAGACCAAAGACAGGCCGAAGCGGCTCCTGTCGTTAAGCGTGGAATAGCCCAGGTTTTGCGCCAGGCTTAAAACGTTGTCAATGCCGGTTAAATAAATCGCTTTCACCGCCGGGATGTTCAAGGAGCCGGCCAAAGCTTGCCGGATTGTCACCGGGCCGTGTTCTTTTGAATCATAGTTATGCGGTTGATAGGGTTTGGCCGGATCGGTGGAAAAATTCGTTACCACGTCATAAAGCACGGTTTCCGGCGTATAGCCCTTAATAAACGCGGCGGCGTAAACAATGGGCTTAAACGACGAGCCCGGCTGTCTGGGCTGCAGCGCCACGTTTACCTGCCCGTCGATTTCATCGTTGAAATAATCTTTTGATCCCACCATGGCCAGAATTTGCCCGGTCTTGGGATCAATTGAAACCAGAGCGGCGTTTGAAGCCTGGTATTTTTTTGCATTGGCCTCGGCTTTTTCTTTAATGACTTCTTCCGCGATTTTTTGCTTATAAAGATCCAGGGTGGTATAAATTTTTAAACCGCCCTGCTCAATGGTTTTTTCGCCGTATTGATCCGCCAAGAGTTCTTTGATGTACATGACAAAGTGCGGCGCTAGCATATTGTCGGACGGTTTTTTAAAAATTACGGCGGCTTTTTTCGCTGCCTCGGCCTGGTCTTTGGCGATGTAGCCGTATTTAGCCATCAGATCCAAGATATATTTTTGTCTGGCGAGCAGCAGGTCTTTGTTGGGGCCGTAAGGCGAGTAGCGGCTGGGCGCTTGCGGGATGGCGGCCAAGACGGCCGACTCGGCCAGATCCAAGTCGCGCGCGCTTTTGCCGAAATAAAGCTGGCTGGCCGCTTCCACGCCGTAAGCGGTTGAGCCGTAGGGAATCTCGTTAAAGTACATCTGCAGAATTTCGTCTTTGGAGAATTTTTTTTCCAGCCGGTAAGCCAAGATTATCTCTTTGATTTTTCTGGTGAAAGTTTTTTCGTTGGTTAAGACCGCGTTCTTGATGAACTGCTGGGTAAGCGTGGAGGCGCCGGCTTTTTTACCGAACAAAACGTCGGTTACCAGCGTGCGGAAGATTGCCCAAAGGCTGAAGCCGCTGTGCTTATAAAAATCTTTGTCTTCAATGGCGATAGTGGCGTTTTTTAAGTTGTCCGGAATGTCTTTTAGGCTTACCATGGTGCGCTTTTCGTCGCCGTGGATTTCATAAAGGATGGTCTCTCCGGTGCGGTCATAAATTTTTGTGCTTTGCGCCACTTGGCGGTCAATCAGGCGGTTGGGGTCCGGCAGGCCGCGGGTCAGCTGCAGATAAGCGCCAAAACAAAAAAGCAAAAAGACCAGCAAGCCATAAAATAACGTTTTGGCGAGCTTGGCCCGATTGAATGGCTTGCCCTTTTTGTTTGAATACTCCTTTAGCTTGCCGTTGTTGCCGTAAGCCGCCGCGGTTCTTCTGCCCTTTTTTAAGAAATATTTTTTCCTGGGGCTGCGCCAGCTTTGAGGAGATTTGATGTTGCGGGAATAATAAGAAGTGGTCATCATAAAGGATGAAATATAAAAAATTATAACAGTAATTTAGAGAAAAATCAATTTTTTGCCGCCGGACACACCGGGGAATAAGTAGTAAAAAAAATTATTTAATGATAAAATTAATAAAAGTTTTGTTTCGCGGTTTTTGCCGCAGAGGCAATTTATAACATTCTTTCATGAAATTGGCAGTTATTATTCCGGTTTATTCGGACATTAAGCAAATATAAATCCATTGATTAAGCGATGAAAAAAATTTTTTTATTAAAATCATTCTTGGTTTTCATTGTATTTTTTTCCCTGTTTTTTGCCGCCCACTTTTTTATCAGCGGGTTTGTTTCGGCCGATGATCCGTATTATCACGCTAAGCACGCTTTTTTAATGGAACAAAGCGGCCGGCTCGATCTGGTTGAGCCGTGGTTGGAATTTCATTTTTTTAATTACGCGCCGGTTGATCCTTGGTGGGGCTTTCATTTGGGCTTGGCTTTATTTATTCATTGTTTCGGTCTTTCTTCGGGCGTTAAAATTTTCGCCAGTTTGTTGGCGGCCTTGGTTTTTTCAGTCTTCTATCTGGTTTTAAATGGATTGAGAGCAAAACACCCGTTGGTTTGGACTTTTTTGTTGTTTTTTTCTTCCACCACTTTCAGCTATAGATTGTTTCTGGAAAGGCCGCATCTTTTATCCATGATAGTTTTACCGCTGGCTTTTTTATTTTTAGTTAAGGGCAAAAATTTTTGGCTGTTTATCTTATCTTTATCTTATGTTCTATGTTATCAACTGGCGCCCCTGATAATATTATTGGCTTTGGCCTATTTTATCGTAGATATTTATGCTAATAAACGGATAAATTTAAAGCCGCTCATCGCTGCGGCCGGCGGCATTTTGGTTGGCACAATACTTCATCCGGCCGGTATGAATTATTTTTACGTGATGTTTATAACTTTCGGACGGATTTTATTTTTGAAGCTTACCGGCGTTGATTTGAATATCGGCAGCGAGGTGCAACTTACGAGTTTTTCCGATTTTTTAAATTGTAATTTTTTAGTTTTATTGCTTTATATTTTTTCCATGGGCTTGTTTTTATCTTTAAAGAAATTTAAAAAAAATTCGGTGGTTAGTGATTTTTTATTCTTATGCTCCAGTTTTTGGCTCTTAATAACTTTATTGTTTCCGCGCGGCGTGGAATATTGGCTGCCCGCGACTTTTATTTTTTCGGCGGTCATATTCAGCGATTTTTCAGCCGAAGAAGAATTCGCGCAAATTAAAAATTGGTTGGCCGATAAAATAAATTTTAGAATAGCCGGTTTTTTTATATTCAGCGCGTTATTCTTAATTATTTTTTATAATTTAAGCAACGTTTTTTGTTCTTTATACTACAGCAAGACAAGCGAACAAGGCGAAAATTTCCGGCAAGCCAATAATTGGTTAAAAGCCAATACCAAAAAAGATTCGGTTGTGTTTTATGATAATTGGGGCATGTGGCCGATGATGTTTTTTTATAATGATTATAACCATTATGTAATTGGCATGGACCCGACGTTTACATATGAATACGACGCGCGGACTTATTGGCTGTGGCGCAACATTTCCTCCCAGGGCCTGTATTGCGACCAGCCGGATTTATGTTTAAATATCAGTCCGGCCGAGCAGATAAAATCGGTGCCCTTGGCCATAAAAACCGTTTTTCGATCAAAGTTCGTGGTAGCGTCAAATTACCAAGGCAGCAATTTGATCAAAACCCTTAATAATCTTAAAGATCAGGCAAGCCTGGTTTTTGAAAACAAAGACTTGCTGGTCTATGAAATAAAATAGCCGCTGTTGGTGATAATTATTTTAAGAAACCGCATTTACTATCCTATTTAAAAAGTGTATAATTACTTCAGTCTCCGAGCTTCCGCCCATGCCCGGATTATTAATTTATTATATAATCCAATTAATTTCTGCTTCATTAATTTAAGGCCCCGATAAGGATTAAATCGGAGTCTTACGGAAAAAATTATGAAAAAAACATTATTTTACTGCTTGCTAGCTGTCTTTGCTTTCAGCCTGGCAACCAACGTTTGGGCGTCTGACCAGACGACAAAAAAATCCCAGACAGAAGTTTTAGCCATATTTAAAACGGCCATGGCCGACCGCTTTGCCAATTTAAATTACAATAAAAAAACCGGCGCTACCGGTGTTTATAATTACATTATTACGCATAGCCATATCACCATGACGACATACGAAGCCGCGGTAGTTAACGCCATGGATACTCCGGCGAAATTAGATTGGTTTAAAGCCAGGCTACTACTAAACACCGACGGCGCCTTAAGCCAAACAAATAAAGATGGCATCAGGCAGGCCATGAATGCAAGATATTCGGATCTTTGCATTGCCCCCTGGAATGCCACGATCAAGACTTTAACCGCTACATATAAAAAGGCGCTGGTTGACGCGGAGAAGGCCAGGAAAGGGGTAAGGGCGAAAGCGGCGACAGCGACCACGGCGGCAGTGGTGGCGACGGGAGAAGAGTTGTGCAAAGCTGATTACAGCCAGAGCGTCAAGGCTTTGGCCAACTCCACCGCTTATGATAAAGCGGCCGTAAAATATATCGCCCTGGAAAGATTAAAGAACGTTAAAGATCAATGCGTCAACGCGACTTATACGGCTTTTTATACCGCCAGAGTGGCCGCGTTGGCTAACCTTGAAACCGGCAAAACCGCCGCAAACACGACCTACACCGCCTGCGTTGGCGACAGATTGACTTCTTGGAATTGGGGAGCGCAAGTAGCCAGATAGCTTTCCAGCTTCAGCGGGATCAAGTAAAACGAATCAGCCGGTTGTTGCGGCGATATCAGAGAATATGGCATAAATTGAACGATCAAGGATGATTTATTGGCGATTTTTTGATTTTATGGTAAAATATAATTAATGTTAATAAGTCTAATTATTTAAATAACACTTATATCATGAATTGAATTCGTGCAATTCGTTTTCTGTTCGTGCGTATTGGTGTTTATTCAGAGGGGAGGTGAAAAATGAAAGGAAAATTAATGAAAAAGATTGTGGCATTGGCCATGGCTTTATTAGTATTAACGCCAGCCTTGGTTTTTTCAACGCTGCCAGTTTTGGCGGCTGATGTAACTGGCTGGGGAGATGACGCATCGGGAGGAAACCATGATGCCGTAGGGGCTGCCGTTGGTTTGGGCAGTACTGATCCGCGCGCCATCGCCGCTTCGGTTATTAACGTGATTTTGGGCTTTTTAGGCATCATCGCGGTGGTAATCATTTTATTGGGCGGCTTTAAATGGATGACTGGCGGAGGAAACGAAGACAAGGTTGGCGAAGCCAAGAAATTAATCACCGCCGGAGTTATCGGCTTAGTGATTATATTAGCCTCCTGGGGTATCGCGACGTTTGTTATAAACGGACTGCTTACTGCCACGGGCACCCCCGCTACCTAATATTTTTTAATACCGGTATTAAGAAAAAGCTTGTCCCCCACCGCAATGCGGTGGGGGACCGCTGCCCTGAATATAAATTTAGATTTGCGCGCAGAGCAGCGGAGAAATTTTATAATTTGACATTAATGCTTTATTATTTAATAACACTAATAATGAACCGGATTAATTATATGAATTTCCATTCGTTCGGATTAGTGTTTGTACAGACAGGAGGTGAAAAATGAAAGAAAAATTGTTGAAGAAAATCGTGGTCTTGGCCATGGCTTTGTTTATGCTTACGCCGGTTTTTGCAGTGGCTTTGCCGGTTCAGGCGGTAACCACGGGCTGGGGAGAGGCCGCGAATAATGCGGACGTAAACAGCATAGGAAATACGATTGGTTTGGGCAATAGAGATCCGCGCGCCATCGCCGCTTCGGTTATTAACGTGATTTTGGGCTTTTTGGGCATCATCGCGGTGGTAATCATTTTATTGGGCGGCTTTAAATGGATGACTGGCGGAGGAAACGAAGACAAGGTTGGTGAAGCCAAGAAGCTCATTATTGCCGGAGTCGTCGGTTTGGTGATTATATTAGCCTCCTGGGGCATCGCGACGTTTGTTATAGACAATCTGCTTACTGCTACGGGCATTCCTCCTACTACCTAGTATTTTTAATACCGGTATTAAAAAAAGCGCGCTCTCAATTATTTTGGGAGCCGCCACTCTGCGCAGGAGCAAGGGTTCGTGGGCAGAGTAGCGGATAGAGAATTTTTTATTGAAAATTTATTTATGCCTTTATCCTCAAAATCCATCATAATATTTGCCTGCTTGGCAATGGCCTTTTCGTTTTTCATGGTGGCGCCGGCGGCTTTGGCTGATACGACCGGGATTAATAATGCGCTTACCAACTTAAATACCACGGCCAACGCCGGCGGGGTGAAATCCACGCAAACCGATCTGCCCATGATTATCGGCAAGGTCGTGGGCGCGATTTTAGCTTTTGTGGGCGTGGTTTTTTTCTGTTTGATTTTATGGGCCGGCTTCGGCTGGATGCTGGCCAAGGGCAATGAAGAAGAAATTAAAACAGCCAAGGAAACAATCTTCGGCGCGGTTTTGGGTTTGATAGTAATTTTAGGCGCTTACGCGATTACCAAGGTGATAGCTGAAATTATAACTAACGCGACTAAGTAGGTTATTTAATAAACAGGGAAGACTCCTGGAAGGGCGAGCGAATAACAGCGCTGTTTATGAGAATTTTATATATATTTTTCATACTGCTAGTTCTTTCAGTCTTGGTTATTCAAGCTGGATCGGTTTTGGCCAGCTCTAGTTTTGACAACGGTTTAAAGAATGCCGGCGAGACCGGCATGGGCTATGCGGCGGTTACTAATCCGGGGAATTTTTTAGTGAAATTACTAGGCAGTTTTTTAACTCCCATGATGATGGGCGTGATTGCGACCATTATCATTCTTTACGGCGGGTTTACCTGGATGATGGCGCGGGGCAATGAGGAGCAGGTAGAGAAAGCCAAGACTATTATTATTAATACTTTAATTGCTATTGTAGTTGTGTTTTCCGCTTTTGCGATTTCAAAATTAATCATACCTTTATGGGAATTTGTTGCAAAATAAAGGGATTTAAGCCGATTTTTTCTTTATTTTTTCTACCTGTTTTACTGGTGTTTTTCATGACTCCGGCTTTGGCTTATGACACGTATACTTATCCTAATCCTGACGCGGCCGCGGCAGGGACTTCCGCCGGTAGTAGCGCGACAAATCAATCAGCCACTGGCATAGGCAACGCCTTTGATACCGGAGCCAATATGCCGCTTAACGCCGTGGCCGTCCAGGGATCCGGCTATAATACCTCGGCTTCTTTCCCCACTATCATCAGCAAGGTCATTACCATGGTGCTTGAGTTAATGGGCGTGATTTTCTTGATTTTGGCGATTTACGGCGGTTATAGCTGGATGATGGCCGGGGGCAATGAAGAGACGGTGGAAAAAGCCAAAAAAACTCTTATTAATGCTATTATCGGGATAGTTGTTGTTTTAGCCGCTTACGCGATTGTTCGGTTTGTCGTGGCAGCCATTGGCGGCCTAGTTTTTAAATAATCGGCTAATTCAAAAAATGCAATAAAATGTTAGAAACTAGCAAAAAAATAATGTTATCTGTCTGTTTAGTCGTTTTATTATTGTTGCCGCAATTGGTTTTGGCCGGCAATAATCCGCCGCTTAATGTATTAGATAATGTGGCGGCCAGCACCGGACCCTACGCGCAGGCCAATAATGACACGCTGGTAAGCATTGTTGGCAATGTGGTCGGCATCGCCCTGGGTTTGATCGGCATAGTTTTTTTGGGGCTGATGCTTTTTGCCGGCTATAACTGGATGACGGCGCAAGGCGATGAGGAAAAAGTAGGCAAAGCCAAGAGTATTATCATCCAAACCATTATCGGCATAATTATTATAGTCGGGGCTTATGCCTCTTGGGCGTTTCTTTTTGAAAAGTTATTAAAATAAAATTATGACGAGGAGATTGTTTATTGGCGTTCAATTTTTCACCGCGACTTTTTTACTGGCCATGGCGCTTATGGCCGGTCCGGCAAGCGCTGGCAAGTTTTTAAACAGCAACACGACAACCAATATGAATAACGGCACGCAGGGTTTGGCTAATACCGCCGGTTATGAAACAAGCACGGCCGACAGCGCTCTCACCTTGGTTCAGACCGTGATTAATATATTCTTAAGCGTGATCGGGGTTTTGCTTCTAGCCTATATATTGTTTGCCGGTTATAATTGGCTTACGGCCGAGGGGGAAGAGGAGAAGGTGCAAAAAGCCAAAGACACGATTAAGCGGGCCATAGTAGGCGTGATCATTATAGTTGCCGCTTACGCGATCAGCGTTTTTGTTATGTCCAGGATAGAAGCGGGAACCTTGAAAAGCGTGAGCGACAGCGGGCAGCTGAACGTATATCAATCTTAATATTAAACAGTGCAGAACGCAGGATGTATGAAAAAAATATTAAAACATGTCTTAGTTTTTGTCTGTTTGATGGCGCTGTTGGTTCTGCCATCTCTGGTTTTAGCTGCCAGTTCGGCCAGCGACAGTTTAAACAAGGTCGGCGCCGGCTTGTCTAACGCGCCTTATCAGAATATCACTACCGGTTCAAACGATCTAGCCGGTATTGTAGGCATTATCATTCAGGCTTTCCTGGGACTTTTGGGAGTATTATTTTTAGTTTATATAATTTACGCCGGCTATAACTGGATGGTCGCCCAGGGCGATGAGGAAAAGGTAACTAAAGCCAAAGATACGATTCAGCGCGCGGTCATCGGTTTGATCGTGACGATCGGCGCTTACGCCATAAGCTATTGGGTGTTTGGCAGTTTGCTCGCGGGAACAAATATCATGAAATAAAAATTTTAATCATTGAATCAGGGGAGCTTTAAATATGTTTACAAAATATTTTAAATTCACGGTAAGCGGTTTATTAATCATTGTTTTTAGTTTTTTATTTTTTTTATCGCCTGGCCAAGCCGGCACTAAAAACGACTTGTATAATCAAATGGACTCGGCGGGCAATAAAGCCTGGGGCGAAGTTCCGACCGCCGGCTCAACCGGTTTGCCCGACATAATCAGATACGCGGTGAGCGCTTTTTTAGGTTTATTGGGGATAATTTTTATCGTTTTAATCATCTATGCCGGCTTCAGCTTGATGACCGCCGGAGGCGATGAAGAAAAAGTGTCTTTGGCGAAAAATACTTTAACCAGAGCGGTGATTGGCTTGATAATAATCGTGGCGGCTTATTCAATCACTTATTTTGTGTTTAGCAGTTTGCCGGGAGGAGAGAGCGGCGTAGTTGACGGTAATCCATAATTAATAAAACCTTCCATATTTAAAGGCGGAGAGTCGCTTGGGACCTCCGCCTTTATTGTATTACTGTGTTGACTTTAGAAATAAACTATGATAAGCTGATATTATAAGACAAGAAAATCCCTATCTATAACCTTACAAGGAAGGATAGGGATTTTTATATAAGAAATTATTCATTAAATACCATGGAAGCGCTGAGAAAAAACCATAAAAAACTCATTTCTCTAAAACAAGCCAAAAAAATAGTAATGATTTTGGTAGCGATTTTATTTTTTGATTTTTTTCTGTTTCCGGCGCCGGCTTTAGCCGACCAAACCATGAAAACTTTTTATCTTAGCCAAAATCAAGCGGATATCACGGTTTCAGCGGGCGAGATTGATCAGCAAACCATGGAGTTTAACGGGAAATTGCCAAAAAACGATGATGTGGACATAAAATGGTCAAAGTATACTGTGGTTACCGCCTATAATTCAGATGTTGGGCAAACCGATAATTCTCCCTGTATTACGGCTAATAATTTTAATGTCTGCGACTACGGGGTTGAAGACACGATCGCGGCTAATTTTTTGCCTTTTGGCTCAAAAGTCAAGATTCCGGAGTTATTCGGCGATAGAGTTTTTACCGTGCGAGACAGGATGAACAGAAGATTTTCTTATAGGGTTGACGTTTGGATGATAGAAAGGCCTGACGCGGTAAATTTTGGAGTGAAATTGGCTAAGATAGAGGTGTTAGAGTAAATCAAAATTAGAAGTTCATAGGTTATCTATGAAATACACCCCGAAAAGGGTGTTTTATTATGGGTTTTTGCTTGTTTTAAAGAGTGTATTTTGATATATTGAATAAATACAACCAGGCCAGGTAGCCAAGCGGTAAGGCGAGAGTCTGCAAAACTCTTATACATGGGTTCAATTCCCATCCTGGCCTCAAGACTTTCTGTCTAGGATAATGTGGACTTTACTTTTTACAGATAATAACCGGTGAAAGTTCAAAAATAACTTAAGTCCACGTTCATGTGGACTTAAGTTATTGAAAACTGTGGATAACTAGTGGATTATGTGGATAAGATATTGACTTAAGTCCACATATATCTAGACTTAAGTTTTATATTTTAATTATTTTTCTTTTAAATTATTAAATATTAGCGATTTTTTATAAATAGAGCTAATTATTGACTTTTTTATTTTTTAGTGGTATATTTAAATTAGGTCATTTACAACACATCTGTGAAAATATTTCCGAAACATGATTTTGGGGGATATTTTTAATTTTCTACTAGCTTATCTGCCAGAGTTCACATGGCAATGAGAAAACAAAAACAAAATATAGGTAGATCTTCATGGATCACTCAATGGAGATTTACCAATAGCCAGTAGAAGATCGCTTTTTTCAAGTGAACAATAAAAGCTCCAACCTCGAAGACTAGGGATTTTCTTATCTATCCACCGGATGGAGAAGAAATAAATCTTTGGGGATGCGGCTCAGTTCGGCCTATAAATTAATTTTATATTAGGGGCCCGTTCTGGGCCGCTTTTTTGTTCTAGCGTTTCTGACTTGCCAAATGAGCGTTTTTGCTGTATATTTACTATATATTAATCAACTAACAAAATTAATTCAGCATTTTGTCATGATTGGCGTTGTTTGATCCGGGCGAAATATTGGATTCGTTATTTTACATAATTATGGACAAGAAAATCATAGAAAAAATCAAGCAAGATCTGCTGGCCAGAAAAAGGCAAGTGGAATCGGATTTAAAAAGTTTTACAAAAAAAGATACGCACGAGAAAGACGAACATCGTACCGAATTTCCCAATTACGGGGACAAGAACGATGAAAACGTCCAAGAAATTGATGAGTATACCACCAATTTGGCGACCGAAAAAGTTTTGGAGAAGCTTTTGCGCGACATAGATAACGCTTTAAGCAGGATTAAGCAAGGCGCTTACGGCATTTGTAAATATTGTAAAAAAGAAATCGGCGAAAAGCGGCTTTTGGCCCGGCCGATGGCCAATACCTGCATCTCCTGCAAAACCAAAGTGCAAAAAATGATTTAAAACAAGCTATGTTTACAAGCATAAAAAAAATGATGGCGATTTTGGCTATCATTTTTTTTGTCTGTCTGGACCGTTTTTTAAAGATTTTGGCGGTTAGCCACGCTTGGCGGCGGCATAATCTGATCGGAGAAATTTTTAAATTCAGTTATCAGCCGAATTATCATATCGCTTTTTCTTTGCCGCTCGGCGGCCGTTTGTTGGAAGTTGTGATTTTTCTGATAATTCTTTCAGTCATGGCCGCGGGTCTTGATTGTTTAAGAAAGCAAGAAGCATCCAAGCTGGCGCCGCTGGCCTTGATCGTTCTGGGCGCCAGCAGTAATCTTTACGACAGGCTGAAATTCGGTTTTGTGGTTGATTATTTGGATTTAAAATATTTCACCGTTTTCAATTTGGCGGACGCGATGATCGTGGCGGGCGTAATATTTTTAATAATATTTTCGTATAAAAAACGTAAAAACGCCCAGCATTGACGGGGCGTTTTTACGTTTTTATTATTCGTGATTTGTTTTTGCGGTGCGTGATGGTGATTAACCTTGTTCTTCGGGGCAGGATTTTTTTTATTTTATCCGCCCATTCAATGACAGTGACGGCGTCCGGTCGGTTAAAATATTCGTCAGCGCCGATGGCGAGCAGGTCTTTAGGCGATTTTAGCCGATAAGCGTCTATGTGCAGCAGCCATCTGATATTAGCGCGCTTCAGGGAGTAAACGCGCATCAAAACGAATGTCGGGCTGATCACCGTTTTTTTTACGCCTAAGCCGCGCGCCAGGCCTTTGGTAAAAACGGTTTTGCCCGCGCCCAAATCGCCAACCAAGCCGATAATCTCGCCGCCGTTTAATTTTTTTGAAATTTTTTTCGCGAAGCTGAAAGTTTGTTGTTCGGAAGTTGAGAGAAATCGCATGTGGACAGTGGCTCCTCGGTGCCGGCCTCGGCGCTGGATAAGAGAATGGGGTCGCCTTCACCAAAGGGTGTATTAAGTGAACAGTGCAGGACTCGAACCTGCAACCCCTGCGATGTAAACGCAGTGCTCTACCATTGAGCTAACTGTCCCAAGCCTGGTGCGTTTATTTTACCATACTCGAACCTTTTTCCAAAATCGCTGAATGAAAGACAAGCGCACGCGCGGAGCGCGTGGTGATGTGAAAGTTTTTCGTACGCTCCACGACGAATTCCGCCACGGCT
>JAQTVB010000010.1 GCA_028707005.1 Patescibacteria group bacterium | reverse complement strand
CGCCGGCCTCTTCTTTTTTGTAATCCTGGGCGCCGACATCAATAAGTTCCAGCTCAAAGTTATCGTCGTTAAGCAGTTTTTTATTTGCTAATTCCTCGGCGGTTATCAAAACGACGCCTTTTAATTTAAAATTCCACATCACCGAACCGATCGCTCCGCCGCCGTCAGCAAACAAATGCCTGACTTCGGCCGCGGTTCGGTTTTTGTTGTCGGTAAGGCACTTGAGAATAAATTGCGTTTTGGCCGGGCCAAAGCCTTCATAGATCAATTCTTCAATTTGCGCTCCAGCCAATTCGCCCGTGCCTCGCTTAACCGCGCGCTCAATATTTTCTTTGGGCATGTTGGCTCCTCTGGCCTTATCAATCGCCATACGCAAGCTGAAGTTAGACGTCGGGTCGCCGCCTTTGCGCGCCGCAATCGTGATTAAATTGCCATATTTTGTGAAAGCCGCCCCTCGCTTAGCGTCCACCACCGCTTTTTGTCTTTTAGTAGTTGCCCATTTAGAATGTCCTGACATAAAAATTTAAAGTTAAAAAATCAAAATGAAAAATGACACATTGTAGTCATTTTCACTGTCTGGTTTTTTTATATATTTTTTATATGATTTTATATAGTTAGAATAACATGAAATCCCAATAAAAATCAAGCTCAATTTTAGCCATAATTGCTTGTTCATTGTGCCACTAAAGTATGCTATAATTAAAATGCGCATGGATTTCGTTAGTAAGGTGGAATCTAGGCTAGGTTTTATTTAATTTTTTTGCTGCGGAACTCGCCAGCCGCTAGCTGTGTCGAAATTGTTCGTGGCCAGACTAAATCAGTTGGCGTGCAATTCATGAGCTCTAGTGGCTCAAACAATCCTCGCTTCAAAAATTAAATAAAACCTAGCCAAGATCAAATAATTAGCATAATTTATAGAGTGATATAATCACTAGCCGGAATATGATAAACAATTTAGACGAACAAAAAATTTATAAAAAATTAGACCCCAATCAGGTGGCCAAGTCAATTGAGTCTTTGGCCTGGCAGATGAAGCAAGTCTGGGAGGAAGCGGCTTCTTTAGAGGTGCCGGTGAGCTATGGCCAGGCGACCAACGTCGTGGTTAACGGCATGGGCGGCTCCAATATCGGCGTTGGCTTGGTTAAAGATGTTTTTAGCGATCAGATCAAATTGCCGATTACCATCACTGCCGGCTACGAAGTGCCGGCCATGGTCGGCAGACAGACTCTGTATCTTTTGTCATCGTATTCCGGCACGACAGAAGAAGTCTTAAGCGTTTATGAAGAAGTTAAAAGCCGGGGAGCCAAAATAATGGCGATTTGCCAGCAAGGCGACAGTAAATTAGCGCAGCTGGCTTTAAAGGAAAATTTGCCCGCCTATTTCTTTAAGCCGGAGCATAATCCCTGCGGCCAGCCTCGGCTGGGGCTGGGCTATTCGGTTTTAGGCGTGGCCATATTGCTTGCCAAAGCCGGGCTATTTTCATTATCCGAGAAAGAGATAAAAAAATTAATTACTAACTTAGAATTATCCGATCAAAAACTTAGGCCGAACGTGCCGGTTAAAAACAATCAGGCCAAGCAAATGGCCTTAAAGCTGGTTCAGAAAATTCCGGTGATCGTTGGCGCGGAATTTTTGAGCGGCAATTTAAAAATATGGCGCAACCAATTTAACGAAACCAGCAAGAATTTTTCCGCCTTTCTGGAACTGCCCGATATGAACCATTATGCCCTGGAGGGCCTGGTTAATCCGACGAGCAATCGGGATAATTTAACCTTTTTGTTTGTTGATTCAAAATTATATCATCCGCGCGTGCAAAAACGCGCCAAGCTTACCAAACAAGTAGTTAAGAAAAATGACATAGAGTATCTTGAACATGAATTATCCGGCTCCTCCAAACTGGAGCAGGCTTTTGCCATGCTGCAATTCGGTTGCTGGGTGACATATTATTTGGCCATGCTTAACAATGTTAATCCGGTGAAAATTCCCTGGGTGGATTGGTTCAAGGAAGAGCTGGGTAAATAATGCCCATATGCCATTGCAAGGAGCGAGCGACGAAGTTGATTGGTAATTTTTTAATTGTCATTCCCGCGAAAGCACTCCGTTTTCCTTTTTAGCGCCGAGGTCGGCACAGAGGAGCAATCCAGGAGTGAGCAGTAAAAACGGGTTATTTTTTTTAAAGCTCTCAATTATATTAGAATTTTTTAAAAGAGAGTTATCAGCAGAGGTCGTTCTTATATCTATACCCTGGATTCCCGATAGCCTTCGGCTTCGGGAATGACAAAGGAAAGGAGTAGCTCGCGATTACGATTAATTATTAAACATAATTTTATGCTCATTCCTTGGCTTTTAATCGTCTTCGGCGTGATTTTTCTTCTGGAAAACTTAAACATCATTCCGGGCGTTGATTGGTCAATCGTTTGGCCGATTCTCTTAATTGCGGCCGGCCTATTAATGCTCAAAAAGAAGTGCGGCGACAGCTGCTGCAGCTGGATGAAGAAAGATAATAGTAGTAAATAGTAAATAGTAAACAGAGAACAGTAAACAGCAAACAGAAAAAACGCCTCGGGTAAGACCGGGCGTTTTTTTGTAAATATTATTTTAAGGCTTTAAACATCGGGCCGTACATGTCCTCCCGGATATCAATTTTCAGTTCCTGCCAATCGGTTTTTTTGCAAAAGGCGACCGGCGCGCCGGTGATGACGGCTAAGGGCTGGCGTTCATCGCCTTCGCCCATGAGTAGCACCGCGGCCGTGGCCAGGCTATCGGCCACGTCAACCCGCGAATACTCAAACAGCCGGCCAAAAATATCTTGGCCGCCCCTGGCATAGCTTTTCAACCCCTGGAAGCCGGCGTAACCGATGGCCATGCCGGTGATGCCGGAGCGCAGAGGCAGGCAGCGGCTATCGGTGATAATTACGCCTAAATTTTTCAGCCGGTATTTTTTTTTGAAATGACTTCTGATTTTAGCCGCCGCTTTAAAGCTGTCTTTAGGCAGTAAAATCAGCCGGCCGTTGCCGTTGCTTTCGTCCACGCCGGCGTTGGCCATAACCTGGCCGTCTTTAACCGTCAGGCAGACGTATTTTGTCGGCAAGACAAAATCGCTTTCTTGCCTGATAATTCTCATTTTGGTTTTTTCGTCGACCTTATCAACTAGCCGGCCTTGGGATAAGGCCACGATCTTGGAGGTGACGACCAAAATGGTCTTGTCCTTGATTTTTGGCAAATAGCTTGCAATAAAGAGTAGAAGTTTTTCCCTGGGCTTAAAGATTCTGGTTTTTATGGCTTTGATTCGCATATAGTTGGTCTCTCAAAAAGATTAAATCAGTCTGGCTCTCGCTGCTCATCAAAAATTCAAGAGAATATCGCTCCACTTTACGAAGGTACTGCTAGAAGATAGTTTCATGCCTTCACTTTGCTATTCCAGTAATGACCACGCTCACGCTCTTAAATTTTTTCTTCGCAGCAAGAGCCAGACTGATTTTTATTGAGATTTTTCTTGTAAAATATATATTCCCAAATATGAGAGCGGCGTATACAGTAGTCCCATGATAACTTTAAAAATATACCAAGGCAAGCTCATCAGTAAAATGGTTTTAAGGGAATAGACGCCCCAGAAGGCGACGAACATGAAGATCAGCGTGTCAAAAGCCTGGGACCATAAATTAGACAGATTGGACCTTAGCCAAAAGGCTTGGACATTGAGCTTGTTTTTAAAGAAAAAGAACGACAGCACGTCTTGATATTCGCCAATAATGTAGGCGAGCAACGAGGCGATAGACATGCGCAGAGAAACGGCAAAAATAGTGTTGAACGATTCTTTGGCCCAGAGGCCTTCGCGCGCCCAAGGCGCGGCCAAGGAAACCAGGGAGTAGGCGAGAAAGAGCGCGACGGAAAGGAAGCCGGCCCACACAAAACTTTTGGCCA
This sequence comes from Patescibacteria group bacterium, assembly GCA_028707005.1. Taxonomy (GTDB): domain Bacteria; phylum Patescibacteriota; class Patescibacteriia; order Patescibacteriales; family GWC2-42-12; genus GWC2-42-12. The sequence continues at coordinate 32,909 of JAQTVB010000010.1, read as the reverse complement.
TGGTTTTACCATAGACTTGGCCGATGACATCGGTGGTAAGGAAAACCAAGGGAAAGAAGAAGACCGCCACCGACAGATGAGTGCCGAACAAGAACGGCATGATTTTCAGGCCTAGGGTGTTGGAGGCGAATAGAGAAACCAGGTAAAGGGTTAAGGCAATGATGATTTTTAAATTGGTTTTTTCATTGGACATAAAATAAAAGGTTATTCATATAATAGAGTTGTCGCCGAAGATGGCGCATGGCGACAGTCCCATTATGAATCATGCCAGACAAAAATTCAATAGATCAATAGCTGGCTTTTTAAAGGCATTTTTTTATGCTATAATAGGTTTAAGAAAAGCTCGTTTTTATTTTATATAATTTTATTTAATATTTTTTGCAAACATATGAAAATTTGGAAAAAAGCAGCGTTTTTGGTAATTTTAACTTTGGCGTTTATGGCGGCTTTGCTTTCCGCTCCCAACGCCTACGCGGCCGCGCCCACCTTATCGCTTTCCAGCGCTTCGGACGGCGATTCGGTTCAATTAACAGTTACCGGCGCCGCCGATGCCAGCGTGGTCTTCTATTATACCAAGATCGGCACCGGCCTACAGATGAATTATTTGGGCAAAACCAATTCCAGCGGTAATTTTACAACCAGTTTGAGCACGTCGGCCTATAGTATTAGCGGCGATACCGTAGTTTATGTCACGGTCAACGGCTTGAAATCAAATGAAGAAGCTTGGCCTTATTTATCCGCGGCCAGCGTTTTGTCCTTAAGCCAGACCAGCGTTATTTTACCCTTGAGCCAGACGTCATCTTTGACCGTCTATAACAACGGCACTAACTTTGTTTATCTGTCTTCCAATTCCAACCCGCCGGTAGTGAACGTTAATATTGAAGGCAATAAAGTAAACCTTAAAGCGCTTAATTTCGGTTCAACCGTGGTGACGGTTTGCGCCGGCACGGGAACGCCGAGTTGCGCCAGCGCTTATGTCACGGTGCAAAATACCGGCGGTACTGCTTTAGCCTTTAGCCAAAATAATCCGACCGTGGCGGCGAATAAAAAGATTACCGTTAACATTATCGGCGGCACCGGCGCCTATATTCTATTAAATAATGTAAACGCCAGCGCCATTCAAGCGAGTTTGAGCGCCAGCACCCTAACCTTAAGCACGACCGCGGCCAGCGGCTCGTCAGCCATTACGATTTGTTCTTCAGACATGAGTTCTTGCGGCATTATTAACGCCATAGTGGGCAACGTGAGTTCCGTCGGATTAACTTTCGGCATCGTCGATCCGACTATGACGATCGGACAAAACTTGAGCGTGCCCATTAGCGGCGGTACGGGCGGCAGTTACAGCGTATTTTCCAACTCTGACACTGATGTGGTTACAGCCAGCGTGTCGGACACGGCTTTAATCTTAGTCGCCAAAGAAGGCGGCGTGGCCACGGTAATCGTCTGTTCTTCTATGGGCAACTGCGCTCCTGAAGTAATAACCGTGAGCTACAATACAACCACCGGCGGTTCTTTAAAACTTAGTCAAAATAATTTATGGCTGCTCGTTGGCCAAGCTTCAAGCATCACGGTTACCGGCGGCGCCATGCCTTACAGCGCGGTTGGTTATTCAGAAAGTGTTTTGAAAGCCAGTTTCACCAATAATATCTTAACCATTACCGGAGTTGGCGGCGGTTCGGCAACAGTTAACGTTTGCTCCAACGGCGGCTGCGTCGGTTTGGCCGTGTTGGTCAGCGGCTCCAGCTCATCCGAAACCTCATCAATTTTATCTTTAAGCCAGACCAGCCTGGCCTTAAAAGCCGGCGCCAGCGTTACGGTTTCAATTTCCGGCAACGGCAATTATTTTGTCGCCTATAATACCAATTCAACCGTGGCCACGGCCGCCATCAACGGAAGTTCAGTCGCGGTAAACGCTTTAGTTGCCGGCGCGACCGATGTTTCAATTTGCCAGAACGGCGGACAGTGCGCTGTATTGAAGATAGCGGTTTCCGGAGACGCCGCCGCCCTAGCCTTAAGCCAAACCAGCTTGGTCTTGAGAGTCGGCAATACGGGAAAAATATTAATTTCCGGCGCTGGCGGATATTCGGTTTCCAGCAATACTGATTCCAGCATCGCCTCCGCCGCCATTAGCGGCGGCACGGTGACTATCAGCGCTTTAAGCGTCGGCAGCACCAATATTTCCATCTGCCAGAGCGTCGGACAGTGCGCCGCCATAACGGTTGCGGTAGCCGCGGCCGAGCAAGTGGCCGGAGAGAAAATCACGAACCAGGGAGCTGATTGGACTTTTTGCTCTAATGAAAAGCAGACTTGCCAATTTACCGGTTATCAAACCGTCCGCTATGGCGCCAATGGAAAATATGTCTATGGCAGTTACCTAAACGGCGTGGGTTGCACCAATTCGGTTTTAGGCGATCCGATTGAGAATGTAGTCAAGCAATGCTATTACGGCGGCGTCATTCCGTCGGGAGCCGATGCGGCCGGCAGCGTGGCCGGCGATAGCGACACCAACGCGGCGGACTGGACTAATTGCGCCGCTGAAAAGCAAGTTTGCAAATTCAGCGGCCTTAAAACCGTCCGTTATGGCGCCAACGGCAAATATTACTACGGCATTTATAGCGGTTCAATTTCATGTTTAAATTCTGTTTTTGGCGATCCGGTAGAAAACACAGTTAAGCAATGCTCTTACGGCGGCGTAATCCCGGCAAACGCTCCGACCGCCGTTTATAAATTTAAAAACGTCTTGGTTTATGGATCATCAGGCAATGAAGTTAAAGAGTTGCAGAAAAAACTCGTGGCCGCGGGGCTTTTTACTGAAGCGATTGATGGCAAATATTTGACTTCAACCGTGGCTGCGGTTAAAAAGTATCAGCAAAGCAAAGGCATAAAACAGACGGGTAATGTTGGTGTTCTTACCATAGCGGCGTTAAATAAATAGAAAATTCAAAAAATAAAAAAAGGCGAGGAAACGTTTCCTCGCCTTTATTTTATTTGGATAGAGTTGGCAGCCCTAAGGGGAATCGGACCCCTGTTACCAGGATGCCAGCTCAAGGCTGGTCGGCCTCGGGCCGAAAAACCTATTGATAGATAATTTAACAGTTAGTAATTGCAGCCCTAAGGGGAATCGGACCCCTGTTACCAGGATGCCAGCCCAAGGCTGGTCGGCCTCGGGCCGAAAAACCTATTGATAGATAATTTAACAGTCAGTAATTGCAGCCCTAAGGGGAATCGGACCCCTGTTACCAGGATGAAAACCTGGTGTCCTAACCACTAGACGATAGGGCCAAGAAACATTTTCAATTTAAGATTTTCGATTGGCGATTTGATTTAAAAAAGTCCTTTAGATGAGGACTAAAAAGATTATATGATAAAAAAATGATTTAGTCAATCGTCTTGTTTTTTGTGAAAAATTAAGATAAGATGGAATAATCTTTGCTAATTTATGAGTTTTTATGATCATCTTGGGCATGGAAACTTCTTGCGACGAAACTGCGGCCGCGGTGGTGGAAGGCCGAGGCCGGAGCGTGCGAGTGCTATCCAATATAGTGTCGTCGCAAATTGAAATTCACAAAAAATACGGCGGCGTGGTGCCGGAAGTGGCGGCGCGCCAGCATGTTTTGAATATTTTGCCGGTAGTGAATGAGGCGCTGGCAAAAGCGGGCCTCACTCCCCAGCCCTCTCTCCTAGTCAGGAGAAAGGGGGCAAAGAAGATTGACGCGATCGCGGTAACGATTGGGCCGGGACTTATTACTTCGCTGCAAGTGGGCGTGGAAACGGCCAAGGTTTTAGCTTGTGCCTGGCGCTTACCTTTAGTGGCGGTTAACCATATTGAAGGGCACATTTATGCTAATTGGCTGGAGCCAATCAGCATAATTTCTAATTTTCAATTTCTAATTTCTAAACAAATCCCAAATCCCAAATCCCAAATTTCAACGCCCAGAGAAATTCCAAATCCCAAAATCCCAACGAATAATAATAAACAAAACATAAAATACCAAATACAATTTCCGGCTCTGGTTTTAACGGTTTCCGGCGGGCACACCATGCTGGTTTTAATGAAGGGTCATGGCTGGTACCAAGTGCTGGGCGAGACGCGCGATGACGCGGCCGGCGAAGCGTTTGACAAAGCGGCCGCGCTTTTAGGCTTAGGTTATCCGGGCGGACCGGCCGTGGCCGCTAGCGCGAAAAAAACAACCCCCCTTGCCCCCCTTGTCAGGGGGGAGATTAATTTGCCCAGGCCGATGATTAGAGACAGAAATTTTGATTTTTCTTTTTCCGGATTAAAGACCGCTTTGCTCTATGCTTTGCAAGAGGATAAAAAATGGCGCGAGCGGATTCCCGAATACGCAGCAGAATTTCAGCAGGCGATTGTGGACGTGCTAGTTAATAAAACCATCAAGGCGGCTCGGGCGTTTGAGTGCCAAACCATTTTATTGGCCGGCGGGGTAGCGGCTAACCAGGCCTTGCGCCAGCGGCTGGCCGAATCGGTTAAACAAGACTTGGCTTATGTCAATTTGTTGGCGCCGGACTTATCATATTGCACAGATAATGCGGCCATGATTGCGGCGGCCGGCTACTTCCGCGCCCGCGGGAAAAATTTCACGCCCTGGCAAAAATTAAAAACTCAAGCGAATTTGGAATTAAAATAGATTTTTTCAGCGCTCTGTCATCTTGTTTATTTTAAAGAGGTGATATAAGTTATAGATGGGGGAGCTAGACCGGTTATAAAAACAGGCCGTAGCTTTGTCTTTTTAAACAAGAAAGTTCTTTTAACAATTACAATTTAGGAATAACCATGAAAACAATACCTACCGCAAGCGCCGATTTTTGGCCACTAGTCCGTTTCATCGCTCCGGCTTATCCGGCAGTGAATATTTTTTCCGGCTCCAGAATTACGCCCTTAGGCCTTATTAACGTGGCTACGGCCGCTAACAAATTTCCAGGCTTAAGAGTTGAGGTGATTGACGAAAACAATTATCGCGGTCCGCGCCACGGCAACGGCCTGCCGGATCACGCGGCTTTGCAAAGAGATCGGCCGGCAGCCATAGTTGGTTTCTACTGCGGCCTAACTTCTACCATGGACCGAGTTTATGATTTGGCCCGCTTTTACCGCGGCGCTAGAGCCGTTAATCTTGCCGGCGGCTGGCATGTTCACTATTGCCCAGAAGAAGCGCTTAACAACGGTATTGATGTCGTGGCGCACGGCGATGGAGAAACCGTGATCGGCCAAATTTTGCAGGCCCTAATAGAGCACGGCGATTTGTCAGCTATCCAGGGGATTTCTTTCCTTGACCAAGGCGGCGCAGTCGTTACTAATCAGCCGCCGATGCTGGAAATTCCGGACCTTGACCAGTTGCCTTATCCGGACTTTAGCTTAATCAGGCACGCGGGAAAAATCAAAACTTATCCGATTAACATTACTAAGGGCTGCTTGTTCGGCTGTGAATTTCGCAGTGTCAACGGCAGGCTGCGCTGGGCTTCGGCGCGGCATGTCTTTAATATTGTCGATTGGCTGGTTGAAACCAGGGGGGCTCAGTCTTTCTTTATCGTTGATGACCGATTGGAAGCAGACGAGAAAGAGCGATCGGTAGAAGGCGGAAAGTGCCCCAGAAGGGAAAATTTGCTAGCGTTTTTACGGCTGGTGCGGGAGAAATACGGCCGCCGCCTTAGGCTCACGGTTCAAATCAGGCTAAAAGCGGCTGAAGACAAAGAATTGTTGGAGGCGATGAAAAGCGCTGGTGTAAGAACCGTTTGCGTTGGCTATGAATCGCCAATCGCCGAAGACCTCAACTCCATGCATAAAGGATTGTCGTCCCAAAAAATGATTGAGTGGACGCTGATTCTGCGCCGATACTTTTGGGTGCATGGCATGTTTATCTTCGGCTATCCGAACAACCAGCCTTTGGCTCTCCCGGTTGAAGAAATGGTAAGGCGCTATAAGGCGTTCATCCGCCGAGCGAGGATCAGCAGTGTTCAAGTATTGCATCCAGTACCTTTAGTTGGAACATTGCTTAGGGTAAGGCTGGAAAGCGAGGGGAGGATTTTTCCTCGCTCCATCGCACCTTGGAGCAAATACGACGGCAGTTACGCCTGCTTTGAGCCGCATGGCATGAAATTGGAGGAACTGCAGGAAACGCCCATCAAGCTGATGAAATGGTTTTACAGTTCATGGAGCTTTTGGAGAATTCCTTTTCGCACGGTTGCTTTTCCGTTTCATTATCTGGCTTTTGGCTGGAGCCACTGGCATTACGGCTGGCTTCGGGACATCGTCAGGTATGGCGGCCATCGGTTGCTTGTCAGGTGGCAGAGGAGGAATAACAGCCGGGAATACGTTGCCCGACTAAAAGCATATCTCCATTAGTCGGCACGTCAAGTAAAAAGCTTGCCTGCCGGCCTCATCACGGACCGCATGTTCACTCATGCGGCCCTTTTTTATTTAGCCAGTTGACAAACCGGGGTAAATTATGATAGATTTTTTTGATATATATCAGAGCTTTCCGGCCCTGATATTATTTATCGGAAAACTGAACAGGGCACAGTTTTCCGGTAAGCACCTTAAACAAACTATGCCCTAAAACAAACGCAATTAGAGGACCTGATTATGGAAGAAATGCCGTTAGTAGATAGTCAAAAAACGACACGGATCACCAGTGAAGCTGGAGACGGGGCGTTAGTTCTGGGAAATATTAACCCGGATAATCCGCACGAAGTTCAGATCAACCCTGCGGTTCTGGCGGCGCGCCAGAAGTTTCTGATTAGTTTCGCCCAGGGTTTGCTTTGGAACCCGGCTGATCTGCAGTCGAGGAAAAAGGACGTGTTCGCCATCGGCATGGAGTGCGGCCAATATTCTCAAGGTTTGGCCGAGGTGCTGGCTTTCGGTAAATCCATCGGCTGCCAAGTCATCCAGCCCAGCGCCAATCACATTGACCTGGCCCGGGCGGCTACCGACGCAGCTTACCGGCTTGAAGTCTGGAATGCTTTCCAGGAAGCCGAGATGCCTTTAACCTCGGTGTCCATCCACTGTGACACCTACGCGGCCATTGCCGTGTTGGACAATTCGCGGGCTCAGATGTTCACTCCGCCGGAGTTTATGAGGCAAGAAATCAGGGCTTCTGATCTGAGCGCAAAGCACCTCAACAAGTTGGGGCTGATGATCATCGGCGCGGGCCAATTAGGAATCCCTGGCTTGCATCTGTTCTGGGGTCCGCCGAAAAATCTCGCGCCTTATGGTTGGGCGCCGCAGACACCGGCAGATGTCCTGGCGATGAGGCAGAAGTTCGTCGCCTTGGTCAGACCGCTCGTGGAATTGGCTGCGCGATTTGGCGTAAGCCTTTGCCACGAGATACACTTCGGCACTATCGCCATGACCTCGGACGACCTGATCGCGGTTTGGGAAATGCTGGGCAAGCCGGACAACTTCTGTGTCGGCATTGACCCGAGCCATTTCTGGAACGGCGAAACCTGGCTTCAGGCAATGGACAAGCTCCGCGCGGCCGGCATGAAAGTGCGCTTGGCTCACGCCAAGAACGCCGTGGTTCGTTCCGGACGCCCCCTGCTCGGACTGCAAATGGATGACCGCCTGCGCGGTATGGCCTTTACGTCTCTTGACGATACGGCCGGCATCGTGAGCATGTGGGAATATCTGGGCGCGTTAACCATCAGCGGTATGGTGGAATTTTGGCTCAGCCGCGGTCTGCCTGCGCCGGTACATGTGGAAGCGGAAAATCCGTTTTTCCGCATCAACGAAGTCACGGCCAAAGGCGTGAAATATTTGCGCAGCATAACGGACGGCCTTCAATTGCCCACAGGGCACTTCACTGACGCCATGAGGCGTGAAAAGGCGTCAGCAGAAGCAGTTTCCGCACCATCGCCGGCTTCGGTCGACGACGCTCATGCCGAAGTGCCTGGAGTTAATGGTTTTCCGGCCATTGTTTCGTCTGAAGCTGAACCGCCGCCCTCAAATCCGACAACCGCACCTGCGGCGCCGACGGCGTTGTCTGATGCGATGGTATTGAACGGACAGTCAAGGATAGGAGTCCTGCCTGAACCGGCTACGCCGCCAGAACCGCCTTCGGCCGCTGCTGGAAGTTCCGACGGTCTGCCGGCTTTTGTTCAGACGCCGCCGGCTTTTGTTGGTCTGACCACGAGCGAAATTCCGGCGCCTGGAACTCAACCGCCGGCCGCTGAACCTGCGCCTGCGTCCGAAGCGGGTGCTCCGGCCGCGACTGGGTCGCCAGCCGAGACAGGACATGAAATCACGCCCAAGGGCAAGAAGAAAGCCCGGAGCCGTTGGCTGCCCGCTGAATAGCCTCAAAACAGCGGCCTGCCGAAATGGCAGGTATTGTTCATTGAATATCAAAAGCCCTCCTGACTTGTTCCGGAGGGCTTGTTTTTATAAAAAAATTGACAAAGAAAGTCGTCTTATGATATTTTTTTAGTATATCAAGATTGGTGTCTTGATATACAAAAAGTTACGTAGGCAGAATTTTTTGTCTGTTCCTTGGTAAAACGCCTAAAAAAACGCCAAATTTGAGCGTTCATCGGAAGACTATGCACGATCAACGAACTACTGGTTTTTTCACCTCCATCCGAGCTACTAATGCAGGACCGTCGACTGCAACCAGCCAGCGAGTCACTGTTCAACCTGCTTGGCGCTCTCAAGCGAGCAGGGCGAATCACAGCGCGGACCCCAAGGAGGATGCGGTTTCAGATCAGTCTGGCGGTTTGGCGGCGATGGCTTATGCGGCTTGCCGGCGCGCAGAAGAAGCCGATAGGGTGGCACGGCAACAGCAGGCTGACCATTAAGCCAGGCCGCCCTTGCCTGATTGCCGCGGCTAGTTTGACTAGCCTCAATCGTGGCAGTTAGACTGCCCCCCAAGAATTGCAAAAGCCCCCCTGGAAAAATTCCGGAGGGGGCTCTTTTTTAAATAATATAATGCGAATATTACGAATTAGGCACGAATACTACAAATAAAATTCGTAGATCTTTTTTATAAGCCAAATGCCTGCAAATGGATTTTTTTGGCTTCCTGGTCGGACAATTCTTTGTAGACCACCCTGATAGTGTATCTTACTTTGTCGGTTAAAGGAAAAACATCGCTTATGTTTAAGCTGAACAAATGATCTTTGTCCAATTTTTTTTCCAACCCGGTTAAATATTTATAGATTGATTCGTTTTTAGCTAATTCCACGTTGGCATCCAAAGAGATCAATTTGCGCGTAAGTTCAACGACCGGGTAGTTTTTAACCTTTTTTAATAAAGCGGTGATTGAGGTGATATTAATTTCCGCGAAATAAACGTTTAATTTATTGGCGCGCGGCTTTAGTTTGTAAATCAGGCCGATCGCTTGGCCCTGCGCCAAAATTTCCCAGCAAGATTCAGGATTGGCCGCGGCCGGGCCATGAGCCGCAGTAAAATATTTTAGGTCGGTTAAGCCGAGCGAGCGCAAAAGAATTTCCAGCTGATTTTTGAATTCGTCAAGCGAGCGCTGGGTGGCGGCCGACAACAGGCCCAACGATTCATCTTCTAAATATTTTTTCCCGATTTGGCCGAAAATTTTGCCGATTTCAAAAATTTTTATGGCTTCAACATTATTTTTTTCATATTCGGCCAATTGGTTAAACAGGCCGGTGGCCATGGATTGCCTTAAGTCGGGGCAGAGGTCGTTGATGGAATTTTGCGTGGCGATTTCCTGCCAAGCCAAATAGTTGGTTTGGCTATTGGCCTCATGCTTGGTTAACGGCCAGGATAAAATTTCATCAAAGCCCAGACTGGTTAAAATGTCTCGGGCCTTTTCGGCTAAAATAATATTTTTAGGAGTGATGTTGGGCGCCACTTCCAGACTGGGGATTTTTTCGGCGACAATTTTTTCATAGCCGAACAGCCTGATTACTTCTTCCACCAAGTCTTCGGCCAAATTCAAATCTTGGCGGTAGGTCGGCGGGGTAACCAAATAGCCGGCCCCGGATTTTTTAAGAGCGCAATTCAAGTTTTTAAGGATTTTTATGGCTTGGCTCGGGGCAATTGCTACGCCGGCGAACTGGCCGGGCAGGCGCGGATCAAATTTAATGGCCGGCGAAGCGTATTTTTTCGGATAATAGTCAAAGAGCGCGCTAGCTACCTCGCCGCCGGCAGATTTTTTTATCAGGCCGATCAGCAATTCCAGCGCCGCGCGGGTGCCGTTGGGGTCAAGCTCTTTTTCCAGGCGATGGCTGGCTTCGGTAACGATATTTAAGTCGCGGGAATTTTTTCTGATGACCGCCCGGTCATAGGTCGCTACTTCCGCGATCACTTCCGTGGTGGCTAAGGAAATTTCCGCCGCCCGGCTGCCGACCAAGGCGGTGGCGATGATATTTTTATCGTCGCGGATAATCAGCTCTTGGTCTTTTTTAAGCGGCACCACCGTGCCGAATAAAGTCGTGACCCGGTTAAACTCTTTATTAAGCGACCAGCGCAAATTGCCAGTCATTTTTTCCACGTCGATTAAATGCGAGGGATAGCCGGTTAGAAACATCACATAGTTTGATAAATCAACCAATAAATTGACGCTGTTGATGCCTTGGAGTTCCAGATAATCCTTAAGCCAAGCGGGCGATTGGGTATTTTTCAGGCCGGTCATTTTTACGGCAGAAATTCTTTTGACCGCGCCGGCCGCCTCAACTTTAATCTCCAGCCGGTCTTTACTGAAAGCAAGTTTGGCAATTTTCGGCCAATTAATTTTCAAGCCATAATAGCCGGCTAATTCGCGCGCCAAGCCGAAAACCGACAAGCAGTCAGCGCGATTTTGCCTAATTTCAAAACTCATCAGCCAATCGGGACCATGGTTAAACTTAACTTCTTTTAAGCTATCCATCATGAAGCCGACCATGGTTAAAACCCGGCCGGCTTCTTTGGGGCTGGCTTTTAAAGCAGGGATCAATTCTTTAAGTTGGCTATATAGCAGTTTCATCTTGGTAATATTTATAGCTTAAATTGCCGCCGAGCAAAGTTCTGATGTCGGTAATATTATATTTGGCCATCACCCAGCGGTCCAGTCCCAAACCAAAAGCAAAGCCCATCCATTGTTTTGGGTCTAGTCCGGCTTGGCGCATAACATTGGGATGAATAATCCCGGCGCCGCCCATTTCAATCCAGCCCACGCCTTTGCAGACGGAACAGCCCTGGCCGGCGCAGTTAAAACATTGCATGTCCGGGCCGACGCCCGGTTCAACTTCCGGATAATATTTGTTGCGGTACCTGGTTACGACTTGCGGGCCGTACATTTTTTTGAATAGAGCGTCAAAGGTGCCGAACAAGTCTTTTAAGCTAACTTTTTTTTGCACCACTACGCCCTGGTAATGATGGAAAATGAAATGGTTGCTTTTATTGACGCTTTCGTTGCGGTAGACCCGTCCGGGCGAAACAATTTTAAAAGGCGGAGGGAAATCGGCTAAGGTGCGCGCCTCAATAGAAGAGGTTTGCGTCCTTAAAAGAAAATTGGGTTCTTTAATATAGATTGTGTCTTGCATGTCGCGAGCCGGATGATCCAGCGGCACATTCAGCCTTTGGAAGCAATATTCGTCTTCTTCTATTTCCGGGCCATCCATAATACTATAACCCAGGCTGATAAATAACTGGTTGATTTCCCTGATGGTTTTTGTAAGGGGATGAAGATGGCCGATTTTCGGGGTAGTGAAAGCCAGCGCCTCGGCTTCGGTTTTCAGACTTTGGCCGGCCAGGCTATTTTTTAATTCGCTCTCCTTGGCTTTAAAAGTTTCATTAGCTTCCTGAAAGAGTTTTTGCAGAGTCGGCGCCTGCGTTCTTTTTTCTTCGGCCGTTAAATTTTTAATTTCTTTTAAACCAAGCTTAATCACGCCCTTGTCGCCAAGATACTGGCGCCAGAGCGCGGCTATATCACGCAAAGATTGGGCCTGGTTAAGCTTATTTTTAAGTTCAGCTAAAAGATTTTTTATTTTAGTTTCTAGCATAAAATAAACAATACGAATTACGAATCTTGTACGAATTTACGAATAAATGCAATGCAAAACATAATCAAGGCAAATGGCGTGGATATCAGTATTCGTAAATTCGTATAAGATTCGTAATTCGTATTTCCTTCGTATTATTAATTTTACTAAACCTAACCAAAAAAAGCAAATAAAAATCGTTGACTATAAGCGAGAAAGGGGGCTATAATATTATTGTTTGCCTAGTTCTTTTGAATCAGTAGTTTTCAGGGATTCGAAAGCAAACTGGTGCTAAACGCGCTGGAAAAAATTCAACCAAAGGAGGAGGGTATGGCTCGACGTTTTCCGACGGTCATCATACCGCCCGAAATTTTGGCGGCCAGGGAAAAACAGCTGCAATCGGTGGCTAAAGATGGTGGTTGCGTAAGTCTGCAGAAAGTTGGCTGGTCTTTGGCCGTAAGGCTTTTTGCAGATCAATGCTATGGACAAGATGGAGCAGAGTTGTTAGAAATGCGCAGAATTATTGCTCTGGTTATGGCGGCAAGGCGCGCATCCGAGCGAAGAGGGACGCGGGCAAAGCAGCCCGGAGAATAGCTGGCATTTTTTAGCCAGGGGGTTTCATGGCCGCGGAGTTTATCTTCGCGGTCCTTTTTTATGGACATAACCTAGCAGTTAATAACTTGACAAACGTGGTAAAAAGACTATACTAAATATGCTTAAAAGCGTTTGTTTTCAGACAACCAACAAGACGTGCGCTATGTACCCAGACAAGGAGGCGTGATCCGCGCATGTCCATGGTCAATCAGCCGGCATTATCCTCGCTAGCGGTTGCGCTTTTGTTGATTGTTTGAGCCATGCAGGAGAGAGAGGTGGGTGCGCCGTTGTGTCCACCGCCCAGAGTGTCAACGAAATTTCCATTCAATGGCTCTGGTTACCGATGGGGCAAAGCGCGCCTCCTCTCTCTTCCTTTATAGTCTAGAACTTTGTTAATTTTGTACCGGGTAGGGCAGTGGAGCAAGATTGCTTGGCGCAATAGCCAGGGTGTTTGTTTCCCTGGCTGTCTTCACTGCAACAAATTAGCTCAAAGACGTTTGGTCGAGCGTCTGCTGTTTTGTTGTCGGTGGCATTCTGGCGCGTGCTGTACGCGCTAAGTGGTGGCCCGCTTGTCCGGTACATCTTTTTTCAGAGCCAGAGAGGAAATCAGCGTTCACCATTTGCTTGTTGGGCCCAAACAACAAGTTAATGCGTGAGTATTCAAGGAGGTGTATTCTCTCTGGCCGACTTTTTGACTACCGCGCGGAGGATCAGCGGTAGTTTTTTTATTACAAATGTATAATGCGAATATTACAAATTGATTACTAATATTACAAATAATCATCAGAAAGCATTGATAGATAAAAAAGATCCCCTTGAGCGAGTTACCGTTCAAGGGGACTGGGTTGAAAAGTTCAAACGCCATTTTCAGGCGTGTTGGCGGCTAGGTTTCGGCCAGTTCGTCTTCGGCTGCTTCTTCCGTCGAAATTAAGATCGGCATCTTCTTAGGCAGGAAGCCATTGTTTTAAAAAAACAAAACACTCCTTTAAAGCGGAGTGTTTATTCTTTTCGGTGGACAATAGAGGGCTCGAACCTCTGGCCTCCACAATGTCAATGTGGCGCTCTAACCAACTGAGCTAATTGTCCATATACTATCCCGCAAGACGTAAACTGTATCCCTAGGTGCGCGTGGATGGATTCGAACCATCGACCCCGGCTTTATAAGAGCCGTGCTCTCACCAGCTGAGCTACACGCGCTACTTTAAAATAAAAAAGGACTTAATCCTTTTTATCAATCTAACACTAGGCGGAGATTTTTTCAAGCCGCTTTGCCGGTTATAGGGGTAATTTGTTAAGTTTATCCTCCAGGGCTATGATAATGGTTTTTTCCGCCTCAATAATAGGCGCCGGGACGGTCGCTTTGGCTAAGTACTTGGAGCCGGTTGGATTAAACTCTTTGCTTAAGGCTAAAGCATCAATATTTTTGGTGGCATAGAGCAGCAGGTTGGTGTTTTTTTTCTTGGTTTCGCTTTGTCCGTCAGGCGAGGTTTCGGTTTCGTAAATCAGAGCAATTACTCTGGCTTGCGGGATACTAATGATCAGTTCATCAATCACATCGGTTAAGTCTTTTTCCGTAGAATTGGTTTTTACGAAGTCGGCGGAGGATAAGGTAGACCAGACCAGCCGGTTGTCGCTCGTGGCCAGTAGGCGGGCCAGAACCCGGCCCCAAAGCTTCAGAATGTTCAGGCTTCTGGAGCGGTAAAGGTGGTTGACGATTTCTTCGCGCCGGCCGCCCAAAGACATAAGTTGCGAGGCGGTTAAAAGCGCGCGCGGCGTGACGTTGTTGGTTTTAAAACTTTTGGTTTCCGCGATCATGCCGGCCAAGAGGCAGGTGGCGATGTCTTCATCAATCAGGTCGCGCGAGTAGCTGTCAATCAGGGAAAAAACTATTTCCGAGGTGGAAACCGCGGTCAATTCCACAAAGTTGATCTGTCCGAAGCCTTCATTGGTGGAATTATGGTCAAGGTTGATAATCGGCGTCTGGTAAAAAAATTCCGTGTCGTTATCGTAGACTCTGCCTAGCGTTTCTAAGTCCGGCGTATCCAAAACGATAATCAAGTCATGCCTGAAGCCGCTGGTGCCGGAATCAATATCGTCTTCGGTGAACCAGCCGTCTTTCGGGGAAATGATGAAGTTCAATTTATTTTCTCCGCGCTGGTATTTTATCTGGCTTACCTTGGTATTGGTGATATCCAAAGAGATAATGAAGTTGCGCAGGTTGTCCAGGCTGTTTTTTATCTCTGCGTAGCCGGGCAGGATGGCAAGCAGTTTTTCCGGTCCGGATTTTTCCGCCACGACTTCCACGTTTTTATCCAATTTTTTTAAAAATAAAGACAGGGCCAAAGCCGAGGCGATAGCGTCGCCGCTCCATTTAAAAGTGATTAAAATATTGGAAGCTTTTTTGATTTGTTCAAAAATTTGCTGCTCTTGAGTTAACATGGCGTAAATTTATTTAATCAATTAATCAATATATCTCAAATATTTTTTGGTGTCAAGGCGGATAATACGAATTACGAATTTATTGCGAATTTACGAATTATAGATTCAAGCATGCCATTTTTATTTGTAAATTAGTATTATTGCAAAGATTAGCCGGTTATGCTAGGATACGGACAACGAATGAATCGTTAATAAAAACAAAACAACAATAAAGAGTATCATGAACATTAAAAGATCAATTGAATGGTTAGCCGGGGTAGGTACGGCCTTAATTACACCATTTAGGGAAAATGGTGCGGTTTGTTACCCGGCATTTAAGTTCTTGGTAGAGAAGCAGATTAATGGCAGTGTTAATTTCCTGGTGCCTTGCGGTACCACGGGCGAATCGCCGACCCTGGACCATGCCGAACATCAAGAGGTCATAGCGCGCGTAATTAAAGAGGTAGATGGCCGAGTGCCGGTATTGGCCGGTACGGGTTCAAATTCCACGGCAGAGGCCGTGAGCCTGACTATCGCCGCTAAAAAATTCGGTGCCGACGGCGTTTTAGCGGTGATGCCTTATTACAATAAGCCCACCCCAGACGGGATTAAAGACTATTACCGCCAAGTGGCCAAGGTCGGCTTGCCGGTAGTGCTCTACGATATCCCCGGCCGATGCGGCGGCGCCATGGTTCCGGCTCAGATTATTTTGGAGCTGGCGCGCGAGGGCACAATTTGCGGCCTGAAGTGGGCTTCGGGCAACCTGGATCAGCTTCAAGACGTGCTGTCAGATCGACCGGAAAATTTTCGGTTGATGTCCGGCGACGACAATTTGACTTATCCAGCCATGTGTCTGGGCGCTAATGGGGTTATTTCCGTAGCCAGTAATTTGGTTCCTCGAGAGATAACAGGGCTGGTGTATGAAAGCCGATTGAGAGACATCGGCATGCAGTCTAAAGCCCGGCGTCGGCATTTTAAGTTGCTACCTCTGATGCGCGCCATGTTCCTGGAAACCAACCCCATTCCGGTGAAAACCGCTCTGGCCATGATGTATCCGGAGCAAGTCAAGATGGTCTTTCGCTCGCCGCTGGTGCCGATGGCGCCGGAAAACCAGGCGAAGCTACGGGTAGTGTTGGAGCAATACGGTTTAGTTGAACCTCTGTCCAAAGACAGTGATCTGGAGCGGAGGCCCTGAGCGCCTCGGGCCAATGTTACTTACTGACGAAATCTGCGCCGGCAAAGCCGGCTAACAACCCTGACTAGCCATAGCCAGGGTCTTTTTTTTCTTGCAAAATAAGGATAATTTTGATAATCTTAAAATATAAAATATTCGGAATTAACATCGTAGGGGCGAACGGCCGTTCGCCCCTACGGATGAAGACACCAAAGAAAAGATATCATGCCCGATAAAGAACTGCCTAAAACATATAATCCGGGCGATTATGAGGATGAGATTTATGCCAAATGGGAAAAGTCGGGATTTTTTAATCCGGACAAATTAACAGGCGACCCTTATGCCATCATGATGCCGCCGCCCAACGTCACCGGCGTGCTGCATTTAGGCCATGCTTTGGAAAGTTCATTAATGGATATCATGGCGCGCTACCAAAGAATGCAGGGCAAAAAAGTTTTGCTGTTGCCCGGCACTGATCATGCGGCCGTGGCCACGCAGGCCAAAGTAGAAAAGGTTTTAATGGAAAAAGGCGTGGAGCATCCGCGCCAAGAACTGGGGCGGGAAAAATTGCTAGCAGAAATCCGGACATATGCGGAAAATTCTAAGTCCACGATTTTAAAACAAATCAGGAAAATGGGCACTTCTTGCGATTGGTCGCGGCTGGCCTATACTTTTGATGAGGTGCGCAATCGGGCGGTGAATGAAATTTTTGTAAAAATGTATCATGACGGGCTGATCTATAAAGGCAAGAGGATTGTCAATTGGGACGCGAAACTCGCTACCACGATTTCCGATGATGAAATCGTTTGGCAAGAAGAAAAAGCGCCATATTATTATTTAAAATATGGACCTTTTATCATTAGCACGGCCAGACCGGAAACAAAATTCGGGGATAAATATGTGGTCATGCATCCGGATGACAAAAGGTATAAAAAGTATAAGCATGGCGATAAATTTGAATGTGAATGGATTAACGGCAAGGTTACGGCCACGGTAATCAAGGATGAAGCCATTGACATGAAATTCGGCACCGGTGTCATGACCATTACGCCTTGGCACGACATGGTTGATTTTGAAATTGCCGAGAGGCACAAGCTAAGCGGGGAGCAAATTATTGATTTTAACGGCAAGCTCATGCCCATTGCCGGCGAATTTGCCGGTATGGACATACTGGCGGCCAGGCCGAAAATCGTGGCCAGATTGCAAGCCAAGGGTTTGTTGGTTAAGGTGGAAGAAAATTATTTGCATCGGGTGGCTAAAGGCGACCGCAGTAATGGCTTAGTCGAACCGCAGATAAAAGAGCAGTGGTTTGTGGATGTTAATAAAATAATTCCGGGCAAGAAGAAAAGCCTGAAAGATTTGATGCGCGAGGCGGTAACGACCGGGCATCAGGGCGATAAGAAGCAAAAAGTTAAAATCACGCCGGAAAGATTTGAAAAAGTTTATTTGCATTGGATAGATAATCTGCGCGATTGGTGCATTTCGCGCCAGATTTGGTGGGGGCACAGAATACCCGTTTGGGAAAAAAGAAGTTTAGGGGCAAAAAAACAAGCTGCGCGTTTTAATAAAAAGGATTTTTATTCAAAAATTAATATAGGATCTGATCAAGATTTTATAAAAAAAACTATAGAATGGCAAAACGATGATTATGCGGATAGTTCGGAAATTATTGGAATTGGCGCAGAACTGATCCGTGAGTTAAAGGATCGGAGATTAATTGATGAATATTGGATAGAGAAAAATAGGTTAGATCATCCAAGTCGGGAGCCAGAAAGGCATGTTGGGGTAGAACCACCTAAAGGTATAGGTTGGATTCAGGATGAAGACACATTGGACACCTGGTTTTCCTCCGGCTTATGGACCTTTAGTACTTTGGGGTGGCCCGCCTACGCTGAAGCTTCGGCGGGTAAACCCGCTAAAAAGAAAAATGATTTACAAACTTTTCACCCCACCAGCTGGATGCAGATGGGTTATGAAATTTTATTTTTCTGGATGGCGCGCATGATTTTAATGTCTACCTACGCGCTTGACCAGATTCCGTTTAAAGATGTCTACATTCACGGCATTCTAAGAAATGAGCAGGGCAAGAAATTTTCCAAATCGTCCGGAGACAATATTGACCCGTTGGAAATTATTAAAAAATACGGCACAGACGCTTTGCGTTTAAGCGTGATCGCCGGCATCGCGCCGGGGAATGACTCAAAGTTTTACGAGGAAAAGGTGGAAGGCGCCAGGAATTTGGTTAATAAGCTATGGAATGTGGCGAGATACATAATTACGAATTACGAATTACGAATTACGAATTACGAATTAAATTATAAAGAACTAACCTCGGCGGATCAATGGATATTGGGGAAATTGGAAAAATTGATTAAAGAGGTGACCGGCGATTTAGACAAGTACCAATTTTCTCAAGCCGGAGAAAAATTGCGGGATTTTACTTGGAATGATCTGGCGGATTGGTATTTGGAAGTCTGTAAATTTGAAAAAAGCGGCGATAAGCCGAAGATCCTATCTTGCATTTTGGAAAATTTATTAAAGCTTTGGCATCCGTTTATGCCGTTTGTGACAGAAGCGATTTGGTCTGAAATGGGCAAGGACCGAATGCTGATGGTGGAGCAGTGGCCCGCCCACGCTTTTGCCGAGGCAAAAGCTTCGGCGGGCAAGCCGGCCGGTAATTTTGCAGTGATAAAAGATATCGTGATAGCTATTCGCAACGCCCGCGCCGAGAATAAAATTGAGCCGGGGCAGAAAGTTCAAGCCGTGATTTACGCCGGCAAAAATAAAAAATTGCTTGCAGCGCAGGCCGAGCTGATAAAAAATCTGCGCACCGGAATAAGCGAACTGGAGGTGAAAGATGGCGGCAAGAAACTGTCGGACGCGATTTACGCGGCCGTGGGCGAGATAGAAATATACTTGGTCGGGGCTGTGGACGCGGCCAAAGAAAAGGCCAGACTGGAAAAAGAAATTATCAATCTGGAAAAAATAATCAAAGCAATTGAAGGCAAGCTGGCCAATCAGGAATTCGTGGATAAGGCGCCGGAAGCGGTAGTGAAAAAAGAAAGGGAGAAATTGGCCGGCCGGCAAGCGGAATTAAAAAGTTTAAAACATAGATAAAATATATGAAAATCATTACTGACCAAGAGAAAATTAATGAAGTTTTAACGCGCGGAGTGGAGAAAATTTACCCCAGCCGCGAGGAGTTAGAGAAGGTTTTGTTGTCGGGGAAAAAGTTAAGAATTTACAATGGCATTGACCCGACCGGAAAACTGCATATCGGGCATAGCGTGGTTTTAAAAAAATTGCGCCAGTTTCAGGACTTGGGCCATGAAGTTATCGTTTTAATCGGTGATTTCACGGCCCGCATCGGCGATCCGACCGATAAATCAGCTACCAGAAAAAAATTGACCAAAGCTCAGGTGGAAAAGAACGCGTTTGACTATAAAGAATTAATCGGTAAAATATTAGATTTAAAAAAAGCCAATGTTAAATTTTTGCATAATGAGGAATGGACCAATAAATTAAAGCCGGAAGATATGTTGGAGCTGGCCTCAAATTTTACGGTCTCTCGTCTGTTGGAGCGGGACATGTTTCAAAACCGGTTGAAAGAGGGTAGGGAAATTTATCTTCATGAATTTTTATATCCAGTTTTTCAGGCCTATGATTCGGTAACTATGGATGTGGACATGGAAATTGGCGGCAATGACCAGACGTTTAACATGCTGGCCGGCCGGACGCTAATGAAGAAAATGAAAAATAAAGAAAAATTTGTTTTAACTACAAAGTTGCTTACCGACCCGAGTGGCAAGAAGATGGGTAAAACCGAGGGCAATATGATAAATTTGGATGAAGTGGCTAAAGAGATGTATGGTAAAATCATGTCCTGGCCGGATGAGTTAATCAGCGTGGGTTTTGAAATTTGCTCGAACGTTCCGGCGGTGGAAGTGGAAAAGATTAAAAAAGAATTGGCGGAAAATAAAATTAATCCGCGCGACATAAAAATGCGCCTGGCTTACGAGATAACCAGAATTTATCATGGGGAGAAAAAGGCGGCTTTGGCGCAGGAGTATTTTATAAAGACGGTGCAGAAGAAAGAAGTGCCGGAAGAGATAAGAGTTGAAGAAGTAGCACAAGACAAAATGACTATTTTGCAACTGGTGATAGCCACAAGACTTTCTTTAAGCAATGGATTAGCGAGGAGATTAATTTGGGGAGGTGGTATTAAATATGATGGGGAGGTAATTAGAGATATAAATACAGGTGTCACAATAACAAAAGAAGGTAAAATATTACAAAAAGGTAAGAGGGAATTTGTGAAAGTGGTTAAAAAATAATTCTGGATTCCCGCCTGCGCGGGAATGACAGAAAATAATGGCGTATTATTGCAAAGAGGCAAAAGGGGATTTGTCAGAATAATTAAAAAGTAAAATTATATTGTCATTGCGAGCGACTGACCCGCCCGCCATCGCTACGTTTAGGCGTTAGCGGTCGCGGAGGGAGCGAAGCAATCTCCGGTGAGCAAGAAAAAACAAGAGAGATGAAATACTATTGATTGACAAGACAGATTCTGCACAAAGAGGTTTAATTTTAGATTAGTTTAGCATTTCTAACCAGAGATTGCTTCGTCGCTAGCGCTCCTCGCAATGACAGAAAAATTCATGATTGGAGTTTTTGATTCAGGCTTTGGCGGACTTACCGTGCTAAAGGAATTTTTGCGCGTACTGCCGAGCTATGATTATACTTATTTAGGCGACAACGCTCGCGCGCCGTATGGCGATAAATCGGATGAAGCGATTTATCAATATACCCGAGCAGCGGTTGATTTTTTATTCAAGGCCGGCTGTGAGTTGGTGATTATCGCTTGCCACACGGCCTCGGCTAAAGCCTTAAGAAGAATCCAACAGGAATTTTTGCTGAAAAATCATCAAGGTAAAAGAGTGTTGGGTGTGGTTGTGCCCATGGTGGAAGAAGCGGTGCAGTTAAGTCGTGGTCATCGTTTGGGCATTATCGGCACCAACGCCACCATCGATTCCGGCGTTTATAAAAAAGAGGTGGAGAAATTGAGAGGTGATTTGGAAATTTTCCATCAGGCTTGCCCTTTATTGGTGCCCATGGTGGAAGCGGGCTGGCTGGATAAACCGGAGACTAAAATGATTTTAAAGAAATATTTGCGGCCGCTGAAAGTCAAGGAAATCGACACTTTAATCCTGGGCTGCACGCATTATCCGCTGCTCATAAAAGATATCAGCCGCATTATGGGCAAGAACGTGAAGATTGTTAATCCGGCCGAGGCGGCGGCGGAAAAATTAGCGGATTATCTTAAGAGGCACAAGGAAATTGAAAAAAAACTAATGAAAAACGGCAAAGTAATCTTTTATACGACTGATAACCCGGCCAAATTTAAAGAGCTGGGGCAGAGATTTTTGGGCAAGAACATCGATGGGGTTGAGAAGGTTATTCTGTAGTTTTAATTATGAATCAAGATAACATAAAAAGGCTAGATGGCGCTAATATGGATATTGATTTAGTTTCTCAAGAGCAAACTTCCTGGGAGCAAATGAAGTGCCCTTGGAATGAAGTGGAGAATACGAATATCCATAAATGTGCCGTAAAGAATGTGTCTATCTGCAAATTTTTTTGTGGCGTGGAATACCTGGATAATATTTTATGTTGCTACCCTAAAGAGAATGTTTTAATAGATAATAAGCAAAAAAATAATTCTGGATCCCCGCTTTCGCGGGGATGACAAACCCAAGATTATGTCTACTTTAGATAAAATAAAACAAAACATTGCCGATTCCATTAATGCGGCGTTAAAACAGCAGATAGTGCAATCCGCTGATTTGGTCTATCCGCCCAAGCCGGAATTCGGCGACATCAGCCTGCCTTGCTATAATCTGGCGAAAAGTTTTAAGAAAAGCCCGGTAGAAATGGCTGAATTTTTAGTGGGCGAAGTGGCCTTGGGCGGAACCATCAGCGGCACCAAAGCCATCGGTCCATTTATTAATTTTACTTTCAACAAGCAAACCTTAGCGCAAGGCGTGCTAAGCGAGATTGCACTGGCCAAAAATCAGTATGGCTTGAATGACAGCGGCGGCGGTCAAAAAATAATGGTCGAGTTCGCCCACCCCAACACCCATAAGGCTTTTCATATCGGCCACCTAAGGAATATTTTAACCGGCGAAGCGGTTTCCAGGATTTTACAAGCCAACGGCTATAAAATCATCCGCGCCAATTATCAGGGCGACATCGGCCTGCATATCGCCAAATGCCTTTGGGGCATCGGCCAGCTGGCGACCGAATATAAAGAGATGGTCGGGCAAGGCGTAAAAGCCAAGGCGGAATTTTTGGGCCGCGCTTACGCGCTCGGCAGCAAATTCTATGAAGAAGATGAACAAATAAAAAAGGAAATCGTTGAACTTAATAAAAAAATTTACAGCCAGGATAAAAGCGTTAAAAGATTATATCAGACTACCAGGAAATGGAGCCTGGATTATTTTGGCGGCATTTACAAGCGGTTGAACACCAAGTTCGACCGGCTCTATTTTGAGTCGGAAGTATTCCAACGCGGCCGAGAGGTGGTTTTAGAAAATTTGGAAAAACAAATTTTCAAGAAAAGCGACGGCGCGGTTATTTTTGAAGGCGAAAAATACGGCTTGCACACTCGGGTGTTCATTAATTCCGAAGGCAACCCGACCTATGAAGCCAAGGATATGGGGCTGGCCAAACTGCAATTCGCGGAATTCAACCCCGCCAAGATTATTCATTTAGTCGGCCCGGAGCAGGTTGAATATTTTAAAGTAATCATCAAAGCGCTGGAGTTGATTCTGCCCGAGACCAAAGGCCGCGAGCGGCATTTGCCTTATGGCTGGGTAAGGCTTAAAGCAGGCAAGATGAGTTCGCGCCTGGGCAACGTGGTTTTGGGCGAGTGGCTTTTGGATGAAGCCAAAACAGAAATATTAAAAATCATGAAAGGCAAGAGAAGCCTGAAAAATAAAGACGAGGTGGCGGAAAAAATCGCTTTGGCCGCGGTGAAATATTCTATTTTGAAAAGCGGCATCAACACGGATATCGCTTTTAGCTTAGAAGAGTCAATTAGTTTTTCCGGCATGTCAGGGCCGTATTTGCAATATACCTGCGCCAGAATAGGCAGCATAATGAAGAAAGCGAATCCCAAGCCCCAAACTTCAAGCGCCAAACAAATTCCAAGCCTCAAACCCCAGAAAATAACTTATAATAATTTGACCGAACCGAAGGAGAATGGGATAGTGAATAAGCTGGCCAGGTATCCGGAGATGGTGCGGCTGGCGGCTGAAAATTATGATCCGAGCGAGTTGGCTAAATATCTGTTTGAGCTGGCGCAAGGCTTTAACGATTATTACCATGCCGTTCCCGTGCTTAAAGCCAAGACTGAAATTAAGCAGGCCAGGTTGGCGCTGATTATGGCGGTTAAGCAGACGCTGGCCAATGGCCTGGAACTTTTAGGGATTGAGACGGTGGAAGAGATGTGAAATTAATTATGAATCTGCCTGCCGACTGGCAGGTAAAAAATTATGAGTTATGGAAAAACCAGAACAAAAAATTGAACAAGAACCGAAGCCTCGAGATATTAGCGCGGATTATAGTCGAATAATGGCCGGAGAGAACAAAAGTCGTTTGTGGAGTGAGTTTATACTTACTTTGGAAGGCGAAAAGCAGCTTTTATTGATAGTTGATTTAAGTAAAATTAAAGATAAAAAAGAATTTAGACGGCAGGCTATTTCTGTAAAGAGTTTTAGGATGGGCGAGACAGGAGCACAAAGAAGAATCGCTGTTGTCCGAGCCACCGCACAACAAAGATACGGCTCTGACCCAACCGGAGGAACAACATATGGTTGGGCAGATGATATTTTAAATTCCGGTATTAGATGGGAAGAAGTCGAATAAAAAATTTGAATTCTAATCCGTCCGCTCGTCTGTCCGGTAGGCGGGCGGGGTGATAATGATTATTATGATTAGTGCGATTATCAGTTTAGTAACAAATTTTATAATTAGCAATATTTCCTCACTTGGTTTATTAGGCGTTGGCGTGATGATGGCGATTGAGAGCGCCTGCGTTCCTTTGCCCTCGGAAGTGATCATGCCATTCGCCGGCTTTTTAGCGGCGCAAGGCAGGTTCAGCTTGCTGGGTGTAAGCCTGGCCGGCGCTATCGGCTGCGTGGTCGGCTCTTTAGCGGCTTACGCGGTCGGCCTGTGGTGCGGCCGCGAGTTTATTGAAAAATACGGCAAATATATTTTAATTTCTCGACACGACCTGGAACTGGCTGACAGATTTTTTAATCGTTATGGCTCGGCCGCGATTTTCTTTTCCCGGCTGTTGCCGATTGTGCGCACTTTCATTTCCTTGCCGGCCGGCATCGCCAAAATGAACTTTAGCAAATTTGTAATTTACACTTTTTTAGGCTCTTGGCCCTGGTGCTGGGCTTTAGCGTATATTGGCAAAACCCTGGGCGATCACTGGGATACCCTGGGCGTCTATTTTCATAAGTTTGACTTCGTGATAGGAATTGTTATATTGATGGGAGTGGTTTGGTATGTAAGAAGGCACGTAAAAAATTTAAAGTTGAAATCTCAAAATGAAAAATGACAATGCAAAATTAAAAATTATTAATTTGTCATTGCGGGCTTCCTGCCTGCCGGTAGGCATGGGACCCGCAATCCAGAGGTAAGAGAAGGAACATGGTTGTGTATATTAAGATGTTCGTGCCTCTTGCCCCTGGATGGCGGCTCGGAGGCCGCCATGACAGATATATTGTATGACTAACAAGAATAATGTTTCCATGGAAAAAATCGTCTCTTTGTGCAAGCGAAGAGGTTTTATCTTCCCTGATTCGGAAATTTACGGCGGTTTGGCCAACGCCTGGGACTACGGCCCGTATGGCGTGGAATTGAAAAATAATATTAAGCAAAGATGGTGGAAAAAATTCGTGCAAGAGCGGGAAGATATGGTCGGCCAGGACGCGGCTATCATTATGAATCCGGAAACCTGGAAAGCTTCGGGGCATCTTGATAATTTTTCTGACCCGCTGGTGGAATGCAAAAAATGCAAAAATCGTTTTCGGGCCGACCAGCTGGAAGAAGCCGGCAAGTGCCCGAATTGCGGCGGTCAAATGTCTGCGCCGCGGCAGTTTAATCTGATGTTTAAAACTTTTATTGGGCCGGCCGAGGAAAGCGTTAATATCGCTTATTTACGGCCGGAAACCGCGCAGGGGATTTTTGTGAATTTTAAAAATATCATGGATACGATGCGGCCCAGACTGCCGTTCGGCATCGGGCAAATCGGCAAGGCGTTCCGCAACGAAATCACGCCGGGCAATTTCATTTTTAGGACGCGTGAGTTTGAACAGATGGAAATAGAATATTTTATCGCGCCGCCGAAGAAAGATAAAGATTGGCAGACGGCGTTCGAGATGTGGCGCAAGGAAATGTTGAACTGGATGGCCGAGCTGGGGCTAAACGTCAAGCATGACGTCTACGAGCTTAATGTGCCGGACGGCGAGCGGGCGCATTATTCCAAAAAGACCATTGATTTTGAATATCAGTTTCCTTTCGGCCGGAAAGAATTATACGGTTTGGCTTATCGGACCGACTATGATTTAAAGCAACATGCCAAATTTTCCGGCGCGGATTTATTCTGCACCGATGAGCAGGGCGATAAGTTCGTGCCGCACGTAATTGAACCGTCGCTAGGAGTGGAGCGTACGGTACTCGCTGTGCTTTACGCGGCGTATTGTGAAGAAACTACCCCCGCCCCCAACCCCTCCCCCGCTCATTCTTCGCGGGAGAAGGGAGAAGAAAACATCAGAACGGTGATGAAGTTTCCCTATTGGCTGGCTCCGGTCAAGATCGCGGTTTTTCCTCTGTTAAAAAACAAGCCCGAGCTGGTGAAGAAAGCCAAAGCCGTGTTTAACCAACTGAAATCCGAATATAATTGCGAGTTTGATGATAACGGCAATATCGGCAAGCGCTATCGCCGCCAGGACGAAATCGGCACGCCTTTCTGCTTAACCGTGGACTTTGACACTTTGGAGAAGGGCGATGTAACCGTCAGAAACCGCGACACTATGAAGCAGGAAAGGGTGAAGATTGAAAAATTGGGGGAGTGGTTTGGGAAGAAATTGAAATAATTTAATAATTTACTAAAAATATTATGCCAAAAAGAGAATTCGCAGGATCTTCCGAAATAGGCCCTGAGCAAGGAGGAGAAAGAAAAAAGTTATTCAAAGAGCTTGAACGGCTATCAAACGAAACTCCTGAAACAGAAGAAACTAGGGCCGCGCTAATAGTTTTAAATAATTTATTGGGAGCAATGTCGGTAAATGAAGAGGAAGAATTGGCGGCTTTATCTTTAAAGTTTGGCGATGAATCACGTCGAAAGATAGAGGCAAGAAGAAACGAACATAATTAATTTTCAATCCTCCAAATAAAATGGCTAAACCGTGATATCACGATTTAGTTGTTTTGACCCGGAAGCTCTGACGAAGCGGGCGGCAATGACAAAAGAACGGGAGAAAAATGGTTGATTTCCGTATTTCCAATTGGACAATAAACAAAAAAGACCCTCCGCCAAGTTGGGGCTTATAAACCCCGGCCGAAAGCCTTTTTCTAAATATTAGTATATCATAGCCGATGTTAATGTCAAGGAGGCTGGAAAATAACCAAAATAATTATGCAGTACCCAATTAGAATAACAAACAAAGAAAGACTGATATTTTCTGAAAAAATACTAGAAAAACTTAAGGTTGAATATAAAGATAAATTATTAGCGGTAGGCATCTATGGCTCGGTAACAAGAGGCGAGGATATGGATTATTCAGATATTGAAATGTTGGCGGTTATTAAAGGCGCAATGATCGATCAGAGTTATGAAGGAATGTACAAAGGGCTAAAATGGGAAGTTGATGTTGTAAGCGAAGATAGGGCAATTGAAGAAATATATAATGTAAATATCGATTGGCCTCTATACCTTGGAATTTATCTTGATGTCAAACCTGTTTACGACTCAGCTCAGATATTTAGTAAATTTAAAAGAGAGTTTGTTAAGTTGGTAAAACAGGATTTTAAAAAATATATCAGACAAGTTTTCATCAATGATATTTATGAGCAGTTTGGAAAATTTTTTAATATTGTGGAAAATGGTAGTGAGGAACAAATTCGTTTTTTATCTTTTCATTTGTTTAACAAGCTGATTGGATTTGTCGGATTAATTAATAAAGCATATTATGGGAGCGCCGCGAATAGAGCTAAAGATTCAATGGCTCTGACTATTAATTTTGTTTCGTTCAGAAAATTAGGAGAAATGCTATTAAAAGGAGAAATTAAGGACGTTGAGAGGATTAATGAAGTAGTAAAAAAACTTTTTGAAGAAATATTGAATTTTATGAAGGAAAATAGAATTAAATTTGATTCAGAAGATTTTTCTATACGCTAGATTTGGAAAAATAAAAATGAAGGCGAGAAAACGTTTTCTCGCCTTCATTTTTAAATAGAAATTTATTTTTTGAGTATTTTGTTTAGGTATTGCCCGGTATAGCTTTTTTTATTTTTGGCGATTTCCCGTGGCGTGCCTTGGGCCACGATTTGGCCGCCCTTATCGCCGCCTTCCGGGCCCAGATCAATAACCCAGTCCACGGATTTAATGACATCTAAATTGTGCTCAATAATTAATACCGTATTGCCTTTGTCAACTAACTGCCCGAGAACTTGGAGCAGTTTTTTTATATCATCGAAGTGCAGGCCGGTGGTGGGCTCGTCCAGAATGTAAAGGGTCTTGCCGGTGGCGCGGCGGGATAATTCGGTTGCCAGTTTGACCCGTTGCGCTTCGCCGCCGGACAGGGTGGTGGCCGATTGGCCCAATTTGACATAGCTTAGGCCGACTTCGTTCAGGGTGGCCAATTTTTGGTAGATGGCCGGGATATTTTTAAACAAATTCATGGCTTCTTCCACGGTCATATTTAAAACTTCGGAGATGTTTTTATCCTTATAGTGTATTTCCAGGACTTCCTGATTATAGCGCCGGCCCTGGCAGACATCGCACTCCACGTAAATGTCCGGCAAGAATTGCATTTCAATTTTTACCACTCCATCGCCGCCGCAGGCTTCGCAGCGTCCGCCCGGAACGTTGAAAGAAAAACGGCCGGATTTATAGCCGCGGATTTTGGCTTCGGGCAAAGAGGCGAATAAATCGCGGATCGGCGTGAAAGCGCCGGTGTAGGTGGCGGGGTTGGAGCGCGGGGTGCGGCCGATCGGCGATTGGTCGATATCAATGACCTTATCAATATTTTCCAAGCCGTCAATGCGCTCATGTTTGCCCGGCGCCTCTTTGGCGCGGTAGAGTTTTTGGTTGAGCGCCTTGGCTAAAATGTCGGTCATCAGCGTTGATTTGCCCGAACCGGAGACACCGGTGATGGCGATAAACTTGCCTAACGGGAAAACAACGTCAATATTTTTTAAATTATGTTCATTGGCTTTGATAATGGCCAGGGCTTTGCCGTTGCCTTGGCGATAGCGAGTCGGCGTAGCGATCATTTTTTTTCCGCTTAAGTATTGGCCGGTTAAAGATTTGGCATTCTTTTTAATCTGCTCCGGCGCGCCGGCGGCCACGATTTGCCCGCCATGTTCGCCCGCGCCCGGCCCGACATCAATCAGCCAGTCGGCGGCCAGCATGGTGGCTTCATCATGTTCAACCACAATCACCGTATTGCCCAAATCGCGCAGCCGCTTCAAGGTGCCGATTAATTTATTATTATCTCTTTGGTGCAAGCCGATAGACGGCTCGTCTAAAATGTAAATTACGCCCATTAAAGCCGAACCGATTTGCGTGGCCAGCCTGATGCGCTGGGCTTCACCGCCGGACAAAGTATTGGCCGGCCTTTCCAAAGTAAGATAATCCAGCCCCACATCGGAAAGGAATTCCAGCCGCGAGCAGATTTCTTTAAGCAGGCGTGAAGCGATTTTTTTCTCGCGTCCGGTCAAGCCGGCAGAACTGCTTAACTCGGAGCAGAATTTTTTGGTTTGGTCGATGGTCTTAGCGGTAAGATCATAAATGGATTGGCCGGCGATGGTTACCGCCAGGATTTCCGGCTTTAAGCGCTTGCCTCCGCAGGTCGGGCAGATCAAAACGCGCATGTATTGTTCAATTTCCTTTCTTACATAATCGGATTCGGTCTGCTGGAAGCGCCTTTCCAGGTTAGGAATAACGCCCTCAAATTCAGTGGTCAATTCGCCGGAAAAACGCTCACTTTGATAATTGATATTATAGTTTTTTTCACCCGAGCCATAGAGCACAATGTCCAGTTGTTTTTTGGTCAAGTCCTTGATCGGCGTGTTCAAGTCAAAACCATGGTTAAGGGCGACCGTGCCCAGAATGCGCATCAGCCAGCCCTGTCCGGTGGCCGGGCTATGTGCCCAGGGACGGATCGCTCCTTGGGCAATGGTCAAATTAGGATTAATTATTAGCTTGGAATCAATTTCCAGTTTAGTACCCAAGCCGGTGCAGTCCGGGCAGGCGCCGTGCGGCGAATTAAAAGAAAAATTTCGCGGCTCCAGCTCGGGCAAACTGATGCCGCACTTGGGGCAGGCCAGCAGTTTGGAATAGGTAGTGTTATTGGTTGTTTCCCCCTTGACAAAGGGGGATGAAGGGGGATTTTTTTTGCCTGCATCTTTTAAATCCCCCAAACCCCCTTTATCAAGGGGGTTTATAGTTACCAGCCCGTTGCCGTATTCCAGGGCTTTTTCCACCGCTTCGGATAAGCGCGCCAGATCTTCTTTATCCTTGGAAGCTGTCAGCCGGTCAATTAGGATGTCCAAGCTGTGTTTTTTTTGTTTATCCACGTTCAAATCTTCAAATTCTTCCAAAGCATAGATCACATTATCAAAACGCAGGCGTGAATAGCCGGCTTTTTTTATGCCCTCCAAGACGCTTTTATGTTCGCCCTTTTTATCCTTAATGATGGGGGCGAAGATGGTAATATCTTTGTTTAAAAAATTAGCCATGATTTGTTTGACAATTTCATCAAGCGACATGGGTTCAATCGGCTGAGCGCAGATCGGACAATGAGGATGGCCGATGCGGGCATAGAGCAGGCGGAGGTAATCATAAATTTCCGTGATCGTGCCGACCGTGGAGCGGGGATTATGGGTGGTGGATTTTTGGTCAATGGAAATGGCCGGCGATAAGCCGTCAATAGAGTCAACATCCGGCTTGTCCATCAGGCCGATGAATTGCCGGGCGTAAGCGGACAAAGATTCAACATAGCGGCGCTGGCCTTCGGCGTAGATTGTATCAAAGGCCAGGGACGACTTGCCCGAGCCGGACAGGCCGGTGATGACGACCAGTTTGTCGCGCGGAATTTCCACATCAACGTTCTTTAGATTATGCACGCGCGCACCCTTAATTTTTATGGAGGAAGACATAGTGTTAAATGTCATTGCGAGGAATGGATCCGCCAACTGGCGGAGGAATGACGAAGCAATCTATGGTTAGAAAGAATAACGAGAATAAGGAAATGACTTTGATGAAAACAATAAGTTCGGCCAGAAGAGTTTGAATTCTAAGATTTAATAAGGCGTTATAGGAGATTGCTTCGTCGCTTGCGCTCCTCGCAATGACAATGTTTAATAATGCAGTTCATTGTACATCAAAAAATCGGTCTTGGCAAGGCAGACGGCTAAAGCGGATAAAAAAAGCCGGAGGGGGCGCCTCTGGCTCTTAGCAAGGATCAGGCCGTTTTTACGGCTTTTCTGCGTCCGGAACGACGTGGCTGGCAATAGAACAGGTAGGTCTGACGCCGACCTGGTTGATGGTGTACTTGCCGCCGGCCGGGCAGAATAGCTGTGGGCTTGAGTTGATGTAGCCGTAGATGTCTTGTGTTGATACGGGAGCGCCATTGGTCAGGCCACGCCGGTAAACAAGCTCTGTCTTAGCTTTCTCGATCATCTGCAGGTTAGCGATGCAGCCTGGGCGAAACCATCCTTCACCAAAAATTCCAGGTATGGCGATAGCGGCCAACATACTGAGAATGGCGGCGATGATTAAGATTTCTATCCAGCTCCAGCCAGCCCTTCTTCCATGGATCTTTTTTTTCAATTTTTTCTCTCCTAAGCCAATTAAGACAAAGCCGGGTTTATGGCCTTTGCTTTTACAACCTTTTCGGCGGCCAGCCGAGCAAGGCGTCTTAGTTGGTGTTGTTGGCCAAAGTTTATTATATTATTAGCCCGAAGTCAAGCGCTGGCGGGTTATTTAAAAAAAATAGAGCCAGAGGGGATGCCTCTAGCTTTGATCTGACTGCTCGCTCTTTTATGGGGCGAGTTCCATAGGGTAGGTTGGCCTAGCGGCCGACCGCGTTGATTATGGCGCCGGACGGGCCTGGCCATAAGTTAGTTGCGCCGGCGCTCTGGGCGGCTGCGACATTCTGTTGATCTTGCACGGTCAACCCGTTCCACGTATAGAGAGCGCCAGCGGTCAAAATAACTGCCGTAACCGCGCAGAGAGTTGCAAATTCCGCGCGGCTGAAAACGTACCTGAAATCCAGGAAAGAGAATTCTACTGTTTTTTTCTTCACAGTATTATCCTTCTATTGAATCAATCAGGACAGGGCCTGTGCAGCCCTTGCTTCTGCAGCCTTTTCTGGCAACAAGCCAAATCAGGTGTCTTAATTGATGCTGGCTAAAGTATAGTACATTATTAATTAAAAGTCAAGCGTTGGTAAATTTTGTTATATCAGCTGATGGAGTTGCGCTATTCAGTTTAAATTGATAAACTTAACTTATAAAAACATTTATCTTAGTGAAGATTTATGCTTAATCAATGGATTGTTTTTTTGCTAATTTTACTGATCATTGGCCTGGCGGCCGTGATTTTTTTGTTGATCAGAAAAAAGACCGTGGAGCCGTCGGCTGACAATGAAAAATTGGCGGCCATGATGGAGCGCTTGCATGGACTGGGGGAGCAAAATAGCGAATTGCGCCAAGCCATTGACGGCAAGCTGGCGGAAACGCATCGGGCGAATCAGGAACAGTTTCGCGAGACGACCAAGATAATTCAGGGCATTACCGGCCAATCAGCCAGATTAATCAGCGAGGTCACCGAAAAATTGGTTAAGCTGGATGAAACCAATAAGCAGGTGGTGAATTTTTCCGCCCAGCTGGCCAACCTGCAGGATATTTTAAAAAATCCCAAGCAGCGCGGCGTGTTGGGCGAATATTTTTTGGAAGAAACTTTAAAAAATGTTTTGCCGCCCAACGGCTACCAGATGCAATACGGCTTCAAGGACGGCACGATCGTGGACGCGGTGATTTTTGTCAAAGGCAAGGTTATCCCGGTGGATTCAAAGTTCAGCTTGGAAAATTATGAAAAGATTTTAAACGCCGGCGACGCGGCCACGCGGGAAAAATTTGAAAAACTTTTTAAAGTGGATCTGAAAACCCGCATTGATGAAACTTCCAAATATATCAAGCCGGCGGAAAAAACCATGGATTTTGCTTTCATGTTTATTCCTTCCGAAGCGATTTATTATGATCTGTTAATCAATAAAGTGGGCGCGGTGCAGATCAATACGCGCGATCTGATTGAATACGCTTTTAAGGAGCGTCATGTCATTATCGTTTCGCCGACCTCGTTTTTGGCTTATTTGCAAACCGTGCTGCAGGGGCTAAGAGCCTTGCAGATTGAAGAAAGCGCCAAAGACATCCTGGCCAACGTGCAAAAGCTGGGCCGGCATATTTTAAGCTATGATGATTT
>JAQTVB010000036.1 GCA_028707005.1 Patescibacteria group bacterium | reverse complement strand
CGAACCGCCGTTTGCTTTCCCGAAAAACTGAATTTGAATTTGTCCGACCTTACGATTTAATTCCGAAATACAGGGCTTTTTGCGAAGCGAGACCCGCTCCCGCATCGCCGTGCGGGATAAACTCCGGCGGGGCGAGCGAGCAACCAAATGCTCCTCAATTTTCAAAATGTCTGAATTGGTCGGGATACTGGGAATTGAACCCAGTCTACACGCACCCGAAGCGTGCGTACTACCGGTATACGATATCCCGTGGCAATTTACGATTTAAAATTTTCAATTTCAGATTTAAATCTAAAATCGAAAATCCCCAATCTAAAAATATTCTTACGGTGGACTCACCGGGAATCGAACCCGGACCTCGGCAACCCGCCTGCCATCGCCTGTGGACCTAGGCAGAATCGAACTGCCGTCTCCACAATGCGAATGTGGCGTCGTACCACTAGACCATAGGCCCAGAGGCTATGGCGGGCAGGTGCGAATGCCGCGTAATACCGTTTTACTATGAGCCCCTTAGAGATTTATGAATTCTGATTTTCGATTTTCGATTTAAAATACGAAATAATTAATCGTTTTAATTTTAAAATTTTAACTTTACATTATTTCACCAGCTCCACTCCCTTAATCACCACCGGATCCACCGGCCGGTCATTTTCCCCGGTTTGAACATTGCCGATCTGTTCCACTATCTCTATGCCGGCGGCGACATAGCCGAAATTAGTGTGTTTGCCGTCAAGCCAAGACGTGGCTTCGGCCGTGACAATAAAAAACTGCGAACCGTTGGTGTTGGCTCCGGAATTGGCCATAGCTAAACTTCCCTTGACCAATTTATGCTGATTAATTTCATCCTGGAATTGATAACCCGGCCCGCCAGTTCCCCACTTCTCCATGTTGGCATCGTCTTTGCTGAAAGGATCGCCGGCCTGGATCATAAAATCTTTGATGACGCGATGAAATTTCGTGCCATTGTAAAAACCGGCCTTGGCTAAAGTCATAAAATTATTCACCGTCACCGGTGCATCCTGCGCGTAAAATTTAACCGTGATATCGCCGAGGTTGGTCCTAATGATGGCACCGCTGAACTGCGCCGCTAAATTTTCCAACTGCCGCTCATTGGCCGCGGCCGCGGTTTGATTATTAACAGCGTTGGCATCGGCCGCTTTAGCGGTATCGGCAACGCCGCTGGGTTTTACGTTCGGCTTTAAGCCGTTTTTTAAATCTAACATTCTACTTATTATACCTGCTTCGTTAAAATTGTCCATAGCCTTAGGCGCGCTGTTTTCATTATAAGTCGCTTGGTTATTAGAGCAGGCGGCCAACGCCAGCGCCATAACCGCCAGTAAAATCACAATTTTAAATCTTTTCATATTTTTGCAATTTACCATTTTGCTTAAAATAAAACCGCATTCTGGCAAATTTACCGGCCAACGCGTCTTTTATCCAATAAATATCATCTTCCCACATTTGCTTAAAAGGCAACTCCTTGACATTAAACCACTTTAATTCGCCTTCATCGCTCGCCCTGATTTCTCCCTTGAAATTATTCGTTACAAAAACATGCACAACCTGATTCCATTCCTCTCTGCCGTCAAAAACAAATTCCAGCTCGGCTCTTTTCCTTAAATTTTTAACCTGCAAACCAGTTTCTTCTTTGACTTCCCTGACAACTGATTGCTCAACTGTTTCTCCCTGTTCCACTTTCCCGCCCGGGCCGTTCCATTTGCCTTGTCCAAAACCTTTTCTTTTAAATTGCAACAGGACCTCGTCTTTATCGTTCAGCAAATAGCACAAATTGGCAATGGTACTAAAAACCGCCATAAAGGTTCAATATTTATCCATTTATTAGCATCATTCGCATATTCGCGGCATTCGCATTATTTTTATTCGTAAATTTGCCTGCCTGCCGGTAGGCAGGTATAAGATTTGTAATTCGTATTATACGTAAAATTCTTTCTTTATTTCTTCGTCGTCTTCCATTTTTTTCTCTTCAATTTTTTCTTTGGCTTGCGCGCGCAGCTGTTCCAGATCCATCTTGTCCAGCTCCAGGCTGCGCTTAGCCAAATATTTCTTTTCATTTAACTTCTGCTCTTCTATCACCTCGGATAAAAGCACGTCCAAAATCGCCCCGATCTTCGGACCCGGCTCCAAATTTAATATTTTCATCAGGTCAGCGCCGTTAATCTTTAACATCTTGACCGATATCGCGTCATGCCGGACTTTCTTCATCATGTATTCAAGATGGCGCAGCTTATACGGCTTGGCTTTGGGCACGCCCGAGCCCAGGCGATCGGCAATGCGCAGATCAATCAAATCGGCCAAGTTTTCTTCGCCAACCTTTTTAATAAGCCGCCTCACCGAACTTTCGGTTACTTCGCCGACATTGTAATAAAACATGTGGTGCTTGATAAGCGTCGTCGCCTTTTCAATGTCAGCGCTGGAAAATTTCAACCGCCGCATGATTTTATCGGCCACTTTCGCGCCCACAATATCATGATTATAAAAAGTCGCATCACCATTGGCCAATCTTTTGGTTTGCGGTTTGGCAATATCATGGAGTAGCGACGCCAATTTCACCTGCCACTTTTTATTCGGCGTGTGCTTCAGCGACAGGACGCTATGATTAAAAACCGTATAAATATGGTGGCGATTTTGCGCCACGCCCACGCCGCGCGAAAGTTCCGGAATAATATACTGAAGCAATTTAAGCTCATGGAGCATCATCACGCCTTCATAGGCTCTGTCCGTTTCCAAAATTTTGATCAGTTCGTCGCGAACGCGCTCGCCGGAAACAAATTTAATTCCGCCGGCCATCTTCACGATGCCTCGTTCGGTTTTTGGTTCCAGAGAAAAGTTCAGCTGGCAGGCCAGGCGGATCGCCCGCATCATTCTTAACGCATCTTCCTTAAACCTGTCTTCCGGCTCCCCCACCGCGCGAATAATTTTCTTTTTTAAGTCTTTTTCACCTCCAAATAAATCAACGAGCAAATATTTTCCATCGCCCACAACAATTTCCTTTTCATTGATTCGTAATTCGTAATTCTTAATTCTTAATTGCCCTAATGCCATGGCATTAACCGTAAAATCCCTTCTGGACAAATCTTTTTCCAAGCTATCTTCAAATACGACTTGGTCCGGATGCCGGCGGTCGGCATAACCTTGCTCCGAGCGGTAAGTCGTCACTTCCACCACGTCCTGGGTTGTTCCATTCTCCAGCTTCACCGGCACCAAGACCGTGCCGAAAGCATTTTCGTATTTGCCGTCTTGAAAAATTTCCAATATTTTTTCCGGCCTGGCGTTAGTATTCACGTCCCAATCCTTGGGTTCGCGCTCCATTAGCAAATCACGCACGCAACCGCCTACAACGTAAGCTGCAAAGCCCGCCTGCTCTAATTTTTCAACGATATTTTTTACGTATTCGGGAATTTGCATAAAAATTCAAGGCAATTTACGCCTTAATTATAGCTAAAATATATAATAAATTGAGCAAAAAGTCAAAATTTAAAAAATAAAAATGAAGGCGAAAAAACGTTTTCTCGCCTTCATTTTTATTGTTCTTCAAAAAAATTAAAATCTTTTCAGCCACTTTAAAACCGCGAAAGCAATCACTCCGCCCAAAACCGCCGTAATCAACTGCGACCAGCTCATCATCCGCACTATTGCCATGGCCAATTCTTCTCTGGTTAATAATTTAACGACCCAGCTTACGCTTACATACAAGAAAATAAATTTTAAAACCGCGCCAACCAAAATTCCCAACCAATAGCCGCGGTCGGAATTTTTCGACCAGTCATAAACCCGGTCAAGGCTTAAAATAAAAATTACATTGCTGATCATGATAAACGGCACGGCCGGCGCTAAAACCGCGGGCAGAAGTCCGCCGGCCAAAGCCATCAAGCTCGGAACCAAAGCAACCACCAGCGCGCTCCTGATGCCGACTAAAAAAAGCACTAAAATCAAAATTGCATTAACGACCGACCCGGTAAGCCATTGCAGATGGATGAAAAACGGCAAAAACAAGGCCACGCCGGCCAGAGTGATGAATCTGGCAAGCGATTGGACATTAACTTTTTCCAAAGTTTGTTCTTCGGCAATATTTTGCATAGTAAAATTTTCATTTTCTCTTTTGATACCTCGTGTACAACACTTCATTCTCCAGCTTGCCTTTGCGCTTAAGCCAGCTTAAAACTCCCAGCGCCGCCCGGTTCTCGTGCGCTTTCCTTACAGCGCTGGCGCCGTCAATTTTATATAGAGCGGCCAATCTCTTTCTTCTGATTTCCGCCGTGGTGGGAATCGGCTGGCCGCCGCCGCCAATGCAGCCGTCCGGACAAGCCATTACTTCAATGTAATCAAAATTCTTAAGATTATCCAAAACCGGACCAATATTACCAATGCCATTGACCACCGCCACCCTGACCTTTTTCCCGCCCATCGTTAAGGTCGCGGTTTTTACTCCTTCAAGCCCGCGCACGTCCTGAAACTCAAGCCGATGGCCGGCAGAAGAACCGCAGGCTTTATCTATTTTCTTCAAATCACGGCAAACCGTGTCTTGCGCGGTTTGCATTAAATACTCGGCGGTTCTTAGGGCCGACTCCATCACTCCGCCCGAAGCGCCGTAAATCGCGGCTGCGCCGCTGGCTTGGTTTAAAGGATTGTCGGCCGCCAGCGGCTTCAAATGTTTAAAATTAATTTTATTTTTTTTGATCAGCCAAGCTAACTCGCGCGTAGTCAAAACGTAATCAATCGGCAAACTGCCTTTGATCTTCAGCTCTGCCCGGCCGGCTTCAAATTTTTTCGCCGTGCAAGGCATGATTGATACGACCACAATATCTTTGGGTTTTACCTTTTTACCTGAAGTTGACAGCATTTCCGCCCAATAAGTTTTGATGATTCCCGCACCATGTATTTGCGGACTGCGCGCCGTCGTTAAATTCGGTATTAAATCCGGCCGATAAAATTCCACATATTTTATCCAGGCCGGACAACAGGAAGTAAACATCGGCAATCCTTGGCCGCTTTTAATTCTCTCTAAGAGCTCCTCCGCCTCTACGATCGTGGTAATATCAGCGCTAAAATTCACATCAAAAACATAATGAAAACCTAATTTTTTCAAAGCCGCGACTAGCTGGCCGGTCATTACTTTGCCCTCCTCTGCGCCGAACTCCTCGCCGATGCTTACCCTGATTGACGGCGCGAATTGCGCTACCACTATCTTGGTGCCCCCTTTAATAAAGGGGGGTTGGGGGGATTTATCTTTCAGAGCTTTTTCCACGAATTGCCAGTCTGCATGTTCCTGGGCCGCGCCGACCGGGCAATGGACAGCGCACTGGCCGCAATAAATGCAATCAACTTTTTTCTTATTTCTGTCCCGAAAAGAAAAAATGCTTTTTTCCGTCACCGGCGCAACTTCCTGAGAGATGCCTTTCCCCCCAAGCTCAAGAAAATTTATTTTTTGCAGATTGCCGCAAGCATCTATGCAATTACGGCAATCAATACATTGGCTGCCGTCAATTTCCACGGCATTGGCGAATTTATAGATTTTTCTTTTACCCTTGCGGTCGGCGAATCTGGTAATTTGTATTTTATACTGATCAGCCAATTCCAAAAGCTTGCAGTTAACGCGCCAGATGCAAGTCGGGCATTTTTCAATATGCTCGGCAAAAATCAATTCAATATTTAAATTACGCGAATATCTCACTCTGGCTGTGTCCGTTTTAATCTCCATGCCCTCTTGGACCTTAGTATCGCAGGCCGTAGCTAAACTTTTTCGGCCGATAATCTCTACCACACAGATCCGGCAATTAGCTTTAATGGAAAGATCCGGATGAAAACAAAGATTAGGCAGTTCAACGCCATGATCGTACGCCGCCTGCATGATTGTAAGCCCTTCATCGCAGAAAACCTCTTTATCATTCAATATAATTTTGATTTTTTTTACCATAGCTATTGTTATGCTTTGATTTGCTGTAAATCTTTAAAAATTAGATAACTAAAAATAACCAGAAACTGCCCAAAGAGAAAATTAAAAATATCAACAACTAAACTCAATATTATGAAAATGACGCTATGTTCTTTTATCATGTTTAACGGCCAACTCAAAATCATCATGACAATGATCGCAATTAAGTAAATCAAGCAATATCTGCCAAGGACCGGCCACCAATAATTTTGTACTAACTCTTTGCTTCTCTTTAAAGCCGACATATTTCTTTTATCTTCAACTACTAAAACGAAATTTCCCATACTATAATAAAGAGCAAAAATAATCCCGGGAATAATAAACAGGATTGACCAAAGCAGCACCAAGATGTTAGTCAACAGGCCAACCACTAAAAGCGGCCAGGCATAATTGCGGCCGGCTTGAAAGGCTTCGCCGAGTTTTGCGCTACTATTCTTCAGCATTAGAATAAAGCCTGCTTGCGCCGCGCAAGCTATATAAACACAAACAATAACTGCGGCTAAGCCTAATACCAGAGAAATAATCGCTATAACCAACGCTATATTTTTGTCTTTAATCAATAGGCTGATGAAAAAGAACACCGCCAACAGTATTAAAGGAATAGCGCCCAGGATCGGCACCAATCCAATGCCCACGAACGACCAGAATCTTTCAGTATAAATTTTAAAAGCGTTTTTAATCAGCGCCATGGTCGGGCTGATCTTTTTCTCCACGATTGCTTGTTCCATAAGTTTAAGATTATTTATTAACGGTTGGATAGACGTTTTTTAAATAACTCCTGATCGGCACGGCAACCGAACTGCCTAAAGAGCAGAGCGAAGTATCGACCAAATTGTCCAGTAAACTATTGAATAAAACCCAATCGGGTTTTTCCGCGATAAAAATTTCTTTAAGCCTAATCGTGCCTTCGCGGCAGGGCGTGCATTGGCCGCATGACTCATTAATAAAAAAATCAAGCCAATCTATAATAATTTTTTTGAAATTAGTCTTGGTGATGCTATGGACAGCAATTGAGCCAGAGCCCTGAACCGGTCTTCTTAGTTGCCGGCTGCTTAGAACTTCGCCGGAGGCGTTGCCGCCAATTTGGGCAAAAAAGGGAAATTTGGGATAATTCTCCGTTTGTTTAAGCACTTTTTCTATAGTAAAACTTTCCGGCAGCTCATAGACTCCTTCATGCGGACAATCACCGCCAATAGTGTAAAACCTATTACCTTTATATTGGCCGCTTTTAACCAAACTTACGTTATAAAAAGTTTCCACATTATTTACTAAAGTGGGACATCCCCAAAGGCCTTTGCTCGAAGAAAAAGGCGGTTTTAATCTGGGCTCGATGCGCCGGCCTTCAATCGCGTTAAGCGCCGCGCTTTCCTCGCCGCCGATATAGCCGGAATTTAACGGCTTGACAAATATTTCAATCGGGGAATTTTTTAAAAGCGCGGCTATTTTTTTCCCTAGCTTCTTATGATACTTATAGTTTAAATATAAATAGCCCCTTACTTCGGCCCGATCAGCCGAAGCTGCGGCGGGGGCGGATAAAAAATCAATGGCAATTTGCATGCCATTAATCACTTTGCCGGGGTATTGCTCCAAAATATAGCCGTCTTTGGCTAGCCCGGGTTCGCCTTCGGCCGCATTGCAGACCACGTATTTTTTCGCGCCAACGGCTTCTTGAACGGCGGACCATTTTTTATCCACGGGAAAACCGGCGCCGCCACGCCCGACCAAACCAGCGCTTTTTATTTTTTCTAAAATACCATTCATATACATGTTGTCATTCCGGCCTCCGCTAGCTGGCGGAGACGAAGCAACCTCCTTTTTGTCATTCCCGCGCAGGCGGGAATCCAGATTTAAATACAAAAAACTATTTTTTATTTAATTTCTCCTGTTTAATTTCCTCACCAATTTCTTGTCCAACTGATTTTAATTCTGAAATATACTTTAGAGCCTCTTTCCTTTTCGCAGGATCTTTAATTGTTCTACTCGTTAATTCTGACCTATGGAAATCTTTTTGGGTAACTTTGACTGCTGGTTTAATTTCCGCATCATACTTTAACATACCCTGATAGCCTGGCCCCGCTCCAGACCTTAAAGTAACCAATCCGGGATATATATAGATATTCTCAATGGGGACTAAAACATCTTCCTTAAAATTTTTATACGCTTTTCTATTCTCTGGATAATCTTTATCATCAAATAATCTATTAAATTCTCCTCCTTCTCCAGACAAAAATTCCATAACAGTTGCGGCACTCATCCCAGTATTAGCGGCTTCATCAAATATTATTACCTTTGCATTTTTATCGTCAATCCTTCTAGATAAATAATCCTGAAATTTCTCTAAATTTTGTGGCACCATATGTGTCCTTGTTACACTTCTCGGGTTTATTCTGTAAAATCTTGGAGTGGGTTCGTCAGAATAAGCCGATTTCCAGGCTTCTTTGAACAAATACCCAAAC
>JAQTVB010000035.1 GCA_028707005.1 Patescibacteria group bacterium | reverse complement strand
TGGTTCAACTTTTACCTTGGTTTATCCCGCTTTCCACTCAACGAAAGGAAATGAGAGCCATTCTCGCGCTTTAAATGAACTTTGGCGGCTGATCACTTGGCATAGAAATTATGACGACGAAGAAGAACCGGATTTAAAAAGCAGGAGTTTCACTCCGGGCGAAGAAATCGCCAAGGCGGCCGAACAGATTGGTTTTAATGTAAAAAAAGGAGAACAGGCGGATTGGATAGATTTTAGATTCGGTTTAGATTCAATTGCAGATAGATTCGGAGAAATGGAATCGGAAAGGCAGGAATTAATCAAAGTTTGGTTTGATCCAACGTCCCATCATTTTCGGTCTCTAAAGAGGGCTGGCATATTGGCCAATGAAGATAATGGCAAAGCATACATAAAACTGCCAATAACTAAACTTTTATTAGAAAAGAAATAGGTTTTATTTTTGTCCATTATCCGCCAAATTTTTCACTCAAATTCTGAAATATAGCCAATTCTCCGGCCAGTTTATCCCGATTCATTTTACTGAGCTCGTCGTATAACTGACCCAACTTAAAAATCGCCAATCAGGCGGTTTTTTGGTATGATAAAAACATGAATATAAAAAATAGGTTAATTGCTAAACTTCGAAAAGAATTTCCTGAAGTAAAATATAAGAAAGTTAAATTGATTACTAAGGGCTGGGATCATGATGTTTTGATTTTGGATAACAAATTAGTTTTTCGCTTTCCCAAGAAAAAGCTTTATAAAAATTCTTTTCATAGAGAAATAAAATTTTTAAGAGAATTTCTCAAAATTAGTAATCTTAGAGTTCCTGATTATATTTTTTTGGCTAAAGATAAAAATTTTGGCGGCTATGAAATAATTAAGGGCGAAGAATTAACACCTCAAAAATATAGCAAGCTTTCTGCAAAACAAAAACAAAAAATAATTATGGATTTAGCTAAATTCGTAAGTCTTCTGCATAACATTCCGCTTAAAAAAGCCGAACATCATGGTTTCGAAAAATGTAAACCATGGCGACAGGACTTAAAAGAAAAGCAAAAGTGGTTTGAGGATGAATTTAAAGTTAAGGTTGGAAATAAGCTTAGTAAAGAAGAAAATGTTTTTATAGAAAATTTTATTTCTCATCATAGCAACCCCCAATATTTTAAACCCGCGCTTGGACATTACGA
This sequence comes from Patescibacteria group bacterium, assembly GCA_028707005.1. Taxonomy (GTDB): domain Bacteria; phylum Patescibacteriota; class Patescibacteriia; order Patescibacteriales; family GWC2-42-12; genus GWC2-42-12. The sequence continues at coordinate 7,251 of JAQTVB010000035.1, read as the reverse complement.
TTTGAGTCATGATCATATTTTTATAAATCAAGACGGGAGTATTTCTGGCATTATAGATTTCGGCGATTTAGCTATTGGCGATCCAAGTCGTGAATTTAATGGTTTTTATGATTATAATGAAAAAATGCCCGCACAAGTATATAAATTATATGAAGGGCCAAAGGATAAGGATTTTTTAAAGAGGTCAAGAGAACACTTTATTCATCGTTGGATCTATCTGCTCTATGATAGTTTAGTTAGGAGAAAAAATAAGACCTTGTGGAAAGAAGCCAGACAAAGGTTAGAAAAAATTATTAAACAGGAATAATAACAGTTTATAAGATGTCTCCGCAAGCTACCGAGTCGCTTGTCTTATCCGGTAAATAAAAAACCGCTCATATAGGTAAGCGGTTTTTATCTTAGGCTTAATTATGCAATTTTGCGAACTCTTTAAAAAAGTTACCAATCGGCGGTTTAAAATACTTTTTAAACAGTGGATCTATGAGCCTGGAATTTTTTTCTCCTCTTTTTTGCATTTTATAATTTGGCAACGAGATAAGTTTTGATGTTAAAATTAAATCAACTATCCGTTCTTTTTCATTCTGCTGAATTTGATATTTTTTTATGTAAGGCTCGATTATCAAATGCGTTATTTCATGTAAAACGGTGTTAACCGAAGATGATTTCATCGCAATGTTGTATATAATTTTATTCGGTAATGAATAAGAACCGCCAACGCCATATTTAGTTAGAATGATAGTAAAATGTCTTTTAATTCTAATTCCGAAAATCGCTTGGAGCTTGGTTATAAAACCGTTCTCTATTCTGGCGTATTCTTTCTTGATTTCCAAGGCTACTTTTTTATAATCTTGTTCAACGTATTCATTTTCTATTGCTGAATAGACTGTCTTTATGCCATCTACTTTAGGATTGATATTCTGCGGAAAACGAGGACGGTATCCTAATTTTTCATACCAAAGCAATTTATCGATTGTCTTTTTAATTCTCTGCTTCTCCAATTTAAGATTGTATTTAATTTCGATTGGCATGTTAAATTTGAAGATTATTTTTTATCCAAGATAATAATCTCTCCAGCCATCTATTGATTTAGTAAATCCATTTTTATAGAAAAGTTCCTTAACGCTTTTGAATAATTTTTTTTGTACTTCGATATCGCCGGTGGCGACAACTGTTTTAACTTTTGACATAAAATCCTTAACTGTCCATGAGGTAATTTTAAGCGGGTAGTTAGCCAACTCCCATTCTAAATATTTATTATATGGCTTTGCTCTGCCATTCATCGCGAATAATGCAACCAGTAAGCATGGGATGGATTCGGCCGCGTCTAAATGTGAGGCGATAAAATTGCCGTCTCGATGATTTTTAATAGATCGATAGTATAAATTTATATAGCCGTCCAAATTATTTTCGGTGATTTTTTTGATTTTATTGCTTGGTATTATTCCTTTGCTGTCAATTAGCTTCTGAATGCCGCCTTTGTCTATCTGAGCTTTTATATGGGCAAAATTATAGCGATCCCATTCAGTTTCACTGCCGACTTCTGCATGACCCTTGAATTCAGTTAAAGATATTACATTCAGATCAAATATATTTATTATCTTTAGCTTTTTAAATCTTTTTTTGTATTCGTCGGTCTTTACGTCCGTCACAACTATTAAAACATCATAATCCGAGTGTTCGGTGGCTAAGCCTTTCCCTCGGCCTGCAGTCAGAACCAAACCCACGATATTGGGGTCATTTTTTGCATCTTCAAGAACCTGCTTATATAATTTTTCGCCCTGACTGCTTATTGTATTCATATTGGCTTGAGTCGTTTATATTTAATATTGATAAAAAGGTAAATATCGCAAATCACTAAGTATCTAACTTATCTCTATTTTACGCCAATATTAAGAAAGTTTCAATGTAAAATTTTGACGCTTGCCTATATTTTAACTTAGTATTAAGATTAATTCAAAGATTTCCCGGTCGCTTTGCCAAATTTTTCACTCAAATTTTGAAATATCGCTAATTCCCCGGCCAGATTATCCCAGTTTATCTTACTGAACTCATCGTATAACTGACCCAGCGACTTGATAAATCTTACAAACAAAAAACCGCCGGAGATTGGTGGTTTTTGTTTGTTTGTAAATATTTTTTTATTTCATCTATATTGATTCCTGCGGCGGTTAAAATGGCGTGAGTAGTGCCCTTGGGCAAATCCTTCGCGTGGTAAGGCAGGGTTACTCTTTTGCCGTCGGAATGATAGAGAATATAATGGCTACCGGTGGTATGATCAATTTCAAAACCGGCTTTAAGTAAGATTCTAAGCAGGCGTTTTGGTTTTAAAACAGGAAGTTTAGGCACAAACCAAGGTTTTATTTAAAGACAGACGGACCGAACCGATAAAAGTCTCGTCGTCCGAAGGAATTGGCTCTTTATGTTTTTTTAAAGACAAAAGGTAGCCCTGGATAGCATTAGCCGCCATTTTACGAGCTTCTTTTAGATTGTGCCCATAAGTAATACAGCCGGGCAGGGCCGGTACCATAACCGTATAGCCGCCTTCCGGTTCCGGCCGGAAGATTACATTGTATTGCAATTTTTCTGGTTTCATGATTTTAATATAGCATATTTTAAGGTTCTGTCAAAATATTTTTACTGCTTAATTTTAAATTAATGCCGTATTTATTGAGTTATAAGATAACTCTATATGGGACACAGATTGTGATGAGTATAAAAAGCACTCCGGCGAAGGGTGCTTTATGTTTATACAAGAGTTTTTTATTGCGCTCTAACCAAATTATACTCCGCTTAGCTGGCGGTTAAGTTCTCGCTCAAGCATGGCCGGAAAGTCTTTTATAATCTGATGCTGATCCATGGGTAAGAAAGTCCCCAACTCGCCTTTAAAATTATTTTTTTTCGCGTCGGCCAGTATCTTGTCTTTAACTTCGGCTAACTTCTTTTTTTGTCCACCGGAAATCATGCCTTTGCGCATCATGAAATAAAGATCATAGAAATCTCGCGGTTTTTTGCGTTCCAGCAAAGCGCCAAAAATTTTTTCCTCAACTAAATCATTTTGGGGCAGGTGAATAATCGTGTAGGTCGGCGTAAAATCGCTGGCCACGCTGTCTACTTCACCCCTAACGGTTTTGCCGTTGCGGGTTGAGATGTTAATTTCCACGCTAACCGGCGGATAATCAGACAGGCGGAAAGTGGCAACGCCGAAATAGCCGCCGCTGGTAACGCCGATTTTATCGCCAATTTCCACATTTATATTGGCGCTGGACATCTCCGCTAAAACGTGGACAAAAAGTTCTTCAATAAATGATTTAACTCGGTTATGCACTACGCCAAAAAGGGAAAAATCCAAATCCTCGGAAAAACGCGGGCTCGAGTAAATAACGCGCAGAGCCGTCCCGCCCTTGAAAAGTAATTTCCGGGAGTCCGGCAATTTATATAATTCCGATAAAAAAACATGCTGAAAATATTCCCTGATGATATTGGGGAATAATCCCATCTGGTATTGCTTGCTCAATTTTTCCAGAACTTCAATTGAAATCATAGTTTTAAATTATTTATTGCAAGGTGGTTTTTATTACGCTGATGAGTTTTTTATTATTAAATAACATGGCGTAGGCCATGGCTTTTTTTGAATTAATTTTTTCTTTATTGAATCGGGAAATCGGTTCTTGCTTATTCTTCAATCGTAAATAATTTGTGTCCACGAAGGCTTTTTCGGCATTAGCGATATTAAAATTTAACCCTTGTTGTTCCTTGATTTCATAGCCGGTATAGGCGGCTTTTTTTATTTTGCGGTAAGAAAAAATTTTTCCCAGTGTTTCAAAACGGCGAGTGGCTTTGGTAGAAACTGACGTAATTTCGTAAACCGTTTCGGGTATTACACCGTGATAAGATAAGGCGAATTCAAGAGAAATATAAGACGGACTATAAAGTTTGTTGGCGAGATAAACATCCGGCGGTAAAACATCCGGAAAAGCATATAATCCCCGCTTAAGCTTTAAAATAAACCCTTTACTGGTATATCTATGAAGCAGGGCAGACGTGGCGCCGGCAGACACGCCAAAAAGCGAGCGAATATCGTTGGCGCCGAATATATAAAGTTTCCTCTCTTTAATCTTAGCCGAAAAAATTGTTTGATTTATTAATTTAACCATATTGTTATTTTATCAAATCGTAATGAAAATGTCAAGCTTATCTCAATCTTTACTTAAATTATGCCATATTTACTTAGTTTATAAGATAGCTCCATAAGGGACCCGCGACGCAGGGATTTAGAAACGACCCGCTGTCTATAAGATATATTCAGAGTTGATTGAATAACAAAACTGGTCTTTCTGTCCGGTTTTGTTATTAGTTTTTTAAAGTGTATAAATATGCTAAAATGATAATAGGACCAGCTCGCGGCCAAGCGCCGGACATTTGCCAGGTTTGCGGCGCAAGTCAAGAAAAATTTGAGAGATTTATTTAAAATTTTAGTAATTAAATTTTAATACTATGAATCCAGAACAACCAAAAACTGGAGGGGCGCCCCATGAAAGTCATGATGAAATTTGGCCGCCTGGCTGTGAAAGCCAGCAGTTTTTTAGAAACGATGACCATAGAGACGGCGCCAAAGTTCCATCGGAGCAGATAAGGCCCGGCGATATAGTTGAAATAACAGACCCAAATTCCGCCTATCATCAACAGAACGCGCGAGCAGTAAGAGCAGGGGAAGATGGTGGTTGGTATTTTAAATATAGCGATGGGCAAGTGGCCTATCGCCCAGGTGGTTTTAAAAAATTAAAGGAACAAAAAATTAATTAAATCAAGGTAAATATTTCGCAACATTATGAAAAATATATTTTTAGTTCTTAGCGCGAGTTTGATTTTTATTTTAACTGGTTGTCAAAATTCCCTCACAAGCAAGCCGGCAGACACTTCTGAAATAAAAACTTCGGCAGTTGAGACAAATAAAACCGGCGGCGAACCGATCGTTGGCCTGGCTAACCCGGCTTCGGTTAATTGCACGGCCAAAGGCGGTCGGCTGGAAATCAGAAAAAATAAAAATGGCGAATATGGAGTTTGCCTGTTTGAAGACAATCGGCAATGCGAAGAGTGGGCTCTTTTGCGCGGCCGGTGCCCGGCGGGCGGATTAAAAATTACCGGCTATGAAAACGACGCGGAAATTTATTGCGCGATTACCGGCGGGCAAGTTGAAGGTGTGGATACGCCAGTCCCGCTGTGTAAACGAATTGACGGTACTCTTTGCAATGCGCAGTCCAATCTTGATGGCGAATGTCCGGACCCGAACGACCCCAACCCGAACGCGGGGAACGCGGAGGCTCAATAAAACAATCCTTTGGGAATAATAAAAAGCACCGCTATTTAAGCGGCGCTTTTTATATGCTTGACAACAATGTTAGAATAATATAACATTAAAATATGTTAATTAATTCTAACATTAAAACTATGAGCTTAAAACAATTTAAAATCGTCAAAATGACTTTAGTGGTTATTTTAGCCATGGTGTTTAGCCAGGCGATTGTTTTTAAAAGTTTTTTAATCCCGGTTGTTTTACTGATCGCTTCTTCTTTGGCGATATTTTATTTGAGAAGCCGGGTTAAAGAGGTGATAGCCGATGAAAGAGATTATTTGACCGGCGGCAAATCAGCGCTTTGGGCCATGCAGATTTATGCCTGGGTGGCGGTTGTCGCCATGCTCGTTTTATATGCCAATCGAGATTTAAACCCCGCCTATGAGCCGGTGGCCATGACGCTGGCTTTTTCTACTTGTATCCTGCTGTTATTATATGCGCTGATTTTTCGCTATTACAACAAGATTAAATTGACCGATAAAAAAACCATTTATGTCGTTTTGGTGTTAATTTTTTTTCTAGCCTTGGCGGTGTTCAGTCTTAGAGTTTTTTCCGGCGAAGATAATTGGCTGTGCCAGAACGGCGAATGGATAAAACACGGCCAGCCGGATTTTCCGGCGCCAGCGGTTGGATGTAAATAAAATTTATGGAGAACAAAATCAAAGAACTGCGGGCAAAATTAAATATAACCCAAGAAGAATTGGCCCGCCGCGCCGGCGTGCGCCGCGAGACTATTGTTTTTTTAGAGCAGGGTAAATATAATCCGTCGCTCAAACTGGCCCATGAAGTGGCGCTGGCTTTAAAAACGACGATTGATAGATTATTCACTTTTTGAAGCTATGTGATTTTGATAATTTTATACTCAACTTCTTCTTGGCCGGCCAACTTGATTTTTATTTTGTCGCCGGCCATTTTGCCCATTAATCCGGCGCCCAGAGGCGAGCGGCTGGAAATAATGCCGCGGCCAGGGTTGGTTTCCGCGGATCCCAGAATTAAAAAGGTTTTCGTTCGGTTGGCGGTTGCTATGGTAACGCTGGAACCAAGCTGGACTATATTGCTATGCCTGTTCGGCCTGATGATAACCGCGCGCCTTAGTTGGTCCTCTATTTCTAGAATTCTTTGGTTCACGCCTCTTAAGCGCCCTTTGGCAATTTGATAGGCGGCATTTTCCGAAAAATCCCCCAATTCGGCCAGTTGCTTGACTTCTTCAGCTAAACGCGGCCGATTTAGCAAAAGCCGGTCCAGCTTATTTTTAAGCTCGTTATATTTCGCCTCGGTCAAATTTTGATCAGGCTTAAGATGGGTGTATTTTCCTGGTTTTCTAATAGGCAGCCGCATTTAGTCATTGTAGTAATTTTTGGATATTTTCACAACCATGAGTTGGGCGGAAGAAACAGCCATGATTTATGATGCCAGTCTTTGTTCGAGCGACTTATAAAAAAACTCCTGCCGGTCGTCGGCAGGAGTTTTTGATTGCGCGGTTTATTGATTTATTGTTTGGTTGGCGCGCTTGAGCCGCCGGAAGTTGGATTTTGGCTCCCGGTTGCTTCGCCGTTATCGCCGGTATTTTCAGTTTTCATGAAAGCCTCGGGCAGGTTTACTTTTACATTATAGTTGCTGCCCGTACTTACTTTTGGCGCGGTGTTTATCATATCATGTTCCTGCAAAGCGTCTTGCAGCTCCTGGCGGGTGTCAAAAGCCTCTTCCACTTTGGCGGCTATTTCTTCAGCGTCGGCTTTATTATTGATTAAATCTTTTACCTCCGCCACCTGGGCTTTTAAGGTATTCAGCAATTCTTGCATATTGGCTGTGTCCACTTTCTTTTTGGTAAGGGTTTTGATCTGCGCGGCAAAAGCGCTTAATTCCCTGGTGATGTCCTTTAGGCCCTTGGTGATATT
>JAQTVB010000034.1 GCA_028707005.1 Patescibacteria group bacterium | reverse complement strand
TGTTCCCCAACCTTTAAAGCATAATCGCTGGCCAGTTTAAATTGCCAGGCGCCGTCCATGTCAGCTACGGCGGTAAATTTATTTTTACCGTCCAAAATTATTTCAATCAACGACTGCGGATCGGCCACGCCGATTAAAACCGGAGCCGCTTGGGTGATCGTGCCGCCACTTTCCGGGCTTAAGACAATCGGCGCCTTGGGCGCGGCGGTGATAATGCTCAAATCAACCGGATCGGAAAATTGGCTGGCATTGTTAGACGCGTCCACGGCTTTAACCGTCAAGATATGTTCTCCGGCCGTAAAATCAACGGTCTGGCTGAATTGCCCATCAGCATTGGCAGACTTATCCAACCGCCTGATTAAAATGCCATTGTCATATAAATCAATCGTGGAACCGGCTTCGGCCAAGCCAGAGATATTAACCGACGCCGATCTAGTCGGTGTTATTAAAGGAGATAAAACCGGTTTGCTTGGAGCCGTTATGTCCGGCTGTATAACGATTACTGCTCCGCCGCCGCTCACACTGGCCACCGCGGCAGGTTCGGCCGCCGGCGGAATAACAACCGGCGCGGTTGATTCAACAAAGACCGCTTTTAAAGTATGGTTGGCGCTCATTAAAAGCGACAACGGATTAAGGCCATTGCCTAAGACGCCGTCTACCACCCAATGATCAAACGCCCAGCTGGAGGAAGCGGCGGCGGCGATTTGCAGAGTCGTTCCCTGAAGATAAGAATGATTGCCGGCGCCCGGATCGGTCGAGCCCGAGCCGTCCGGCGCCTGCATTTCCAAAATATAATTTACCAGCACGGGCGCGGAGTAGACGTTTAATTCCGCGGCTGTGGCTTCGTTGCCGTAATCGTCAATCGCCCAGATTTTTACAAAATAATCGCCGGTTAAATTTAAGCCGGTAATCACGGTGGCAATCGCTGTTATGACATCCAAATTCGCATCATCAGCGACGCTCCATTTTAGCGCCGCGCCGGCGCGATTGATCACATCATTCTGATCCGCGCCATGCCATAATTCATAATGGCTGAAATGCGCGTCCGCCACCCCGGCCGGCCAGTTCAGGGTTACCGAAGTGGCGGTTTGGCCGAACTTGCTTAAAGATAATAAGCCCAAGGGTGAAGCCGTATCCAGGGAAAAATCAACCGATTCATAATACGGGCTTAACGTTCCGGCGGCGTCCAAGCCGCTCAACCGAACTCGCATAGCGGATTTTTCTTCATTATTATAATCCAGACCCGCATTCCAAGAAACCGTTTTATTATTCCCCAGCGCCACGCTGCCAATCGCTCCGGTTAAAGTTGTGGTGGCAACGGCCCAGGTCGCGCCACCGTCGGCGGAGATATCCAAATTGATGGTCGCGGCCTTATTCAAATTATAATGAATGGCCACTGTGCCGGCACCCGTGTTCTGCTCGGCCGTAATATCGGAAATAGACAATATTTTCGTATTGACGCTGAAATCCGCCGATTCTTGCAAGGCGCTTTGATGTCCGAAATTATCAGTTGCGCGAACGCGAACTCTCATGGCGGCGGATTCTTGATCCGGAAAATCAGCGGCCGCGTTCCAACTAAACGTCTTGGCGCCGGCCGTTTGCCCGACGCCTACTTCGCCGGTATAAGTGGTAGTAGCCACATTCCAACTTGCTCCGCTATCCGAAGAAACATCAAATTCAACCGCGGCCGGGCTCATATCCGCCAAGTCGTAATTCACGGCTACCAGCGCCGAACCGGAAATTTGCGCCGCCGAAACATTGCTCACTACCGGTACTTTGGTGTCAACCGAAAAATCACCGGACTCAACCGGACTGCCGGCATTGCCATAACTGTCAGTAGCCGCTATTTTTATTTTCATGGCGTTTTTTTCCTGGCTTGGCAAATCCGCGCCGGCATTCCAAACTATGTTTCTCGTCAGTCCGGCCATGACGCCGGCGCCGACATCGCCGCTCACGCTCGGCGCCGCGACGTTATAGGTCGCGCCGCTATCGTCCGAAATGGACAGCGCCACGACATTGTCCGCGCCCGCGCTATCGGCTAAATCATAAATGATAACCGCCTCATCAGCTCCGAGAGTTTGCGCTGCCCGGATATTCGCCACCACCGGTCCGGCCGTATCCACGGTAAAAGCCGACGACACCGCCAAGTTGCTGTTGCTGATTGAATCATTGGCTTCCAGGCGGATATAAACGGCCGAATCTTCAAGGTCCGGCAAGTCCGCGCCAACATCCCAGACAAAAGTTAAATTTTCGCCCGAACCGCTAAACGGCAAAGCCGTAACGCCGTCGCTTAATCCGCCGGTTTTTTCAGTCATGGTCTGCCAGCTTGAGCCGTCAAGCGAATATTCATATTTCACCAAATCATTGGCTTGATTCTGATAATCAACGCCGACATAATCTACCACCGCCAGTTTCGTGCCATCAGTGGCTTGTTCAACCGAAGTGATGGTTAAATTGGGCGATCGATAGTCGGATGAGGCACTACTCCCGAAATCGCTTTCACTCGTTGCCGCGTGGCTAGCATCGCTCGGGTTTCTCGATTTAACTTTAAAACTATATTGCGAAATCGGCTGCGACAGCCCCAGCGCTTTAATCGTGCCGATGGTTTGCCAAGAGGCGGCGGAACTAAAGCTGCCATCGCCTTGCAAATATTTACTTTGGCTATCTTCAAAAATCGCGTATTCCAAACCATTGGCTTCGGCCGGATGCTGATTAATAATCACGTCAATCGTATCCTCGCCCGGGTTATTCACGGTTGGCGCTGGCGGAGTATACGGCTTAACATATTTATAGGCCGAATTGGGCGAAGTGGTTTCATTAACCGTCATTTGCCCAAAATCATCGGTCTCCTGGATTTTAATGGCGGAAATATAATCATTACCGTCTAAAGTCGAGCCAACCGGCACATTTTTATCCGAGGGCGTAGCCGTATTGGCATCGCCCGGGACAGCCGCGCCGAAACTCCCGCCATTTATCGCCACATAAAAATTATTAGTATCAGGATTGCCTTCGCTAAAACTGCCGCCGACTAGAACTTCGGTCGCGCCAGAGAGCGGTTGAGCCAAAAGATCGGCCGGAGCAGCGATGACCGGCGCCTTATTATCCAGGGCGAAAGCGGCCGAATCCATGTAACCGCCTTGATTCTGATATTTATCTTTAGCGCGAATTCTAACCATCATGTTGCTTTGCTCCTGATTGGCATAATCCGTGCCTGCCTGCCAAACAATGGACTTGCCATTGCCGCTGGTTACCGGCGGACCCACATCACCGCTTACGGAAGTCGCCGGCACGGCCCAGGTTGACCCGCCGTTAGCAGAGATCTGCAATTCCACTAAAATGTCGCTAGCCGTGTCATCGGCCAAATCATAAGCGATTTGTATATCGGCGCTGGCCGGCGCCTGCGCGGCCGTTACGCCGGAGACCACAGGCGAAACATAGTCCGCGCTAAACGCCGAAGAAGCCAGGAAATCGCTATCAGCAATGCCATCATTAGCGCGTAAACGAACATAAACCGTATGGGAAAATATATTGCCTAAATCACTGCTGGCGTTCCACACAAAAGTATGCGCCACGCCAGCAGGCGAAGTGGATAATCCAGAGACTCCGCTGTGAGACGGATCGGCCGGCGCCGCGGTCATGGTGGATTGCTCGCCGGCGAAAGCACCGGTCAAAGAATACTCGTAAGCCACTAAACTGGCAGGATCGCTTTGTTCATCGGTTAAAGTATAATCCACTTTAACATATCCGGATGTAGTATTTTGGCTGGCTGATAAACCGGAAACAGCGGGTGGATTATTCTGGATATAGCCAATCGCAACATTGTCCAAAATTACCTGCTGCGAACCGTTGCTTACTAAAAACGCTTTCCATCTTATCTTTCCCGCGGCCGCGGAAAACAGGTTGATGTTTGAATTTACGACAGAGGCGGAATTGGCATTGGCTGTGGTCGTGGCCGTAGCCCAAGCCGAATTATTCCAATATTTCCAAGTTGTTCCGTCATCGCTGGAAAGCTGATAATTAACCACGCCGGTCGCGGTCTCAATAAAAGAATTCCAAGATGTCACGTTGGCCGGCGCGAGTGAGCTCGTGTGATAAACGGACGGGCTGGTGGAAGCATAAACAGGCACCGTCGTCCAAGAACCGCCGGCTTGCGCCGAGCAAGCCGGCGAAGCAACATAAGTATTACAGGCCGTGGGCGTACCGGAACAAGTACCGGCTTTTGACCAATTTAACGCTACATTATCAAAACCGATCGTATAGGGTCCGGTATTGCCGGTACCGTTATTAATATAATATGCGACTTTTAAAAAATAGGTTCCGGCCGTAGTTACTTTGGTTGAAACATCAATGTTGGCCACCGAAGCCCAAGCCGTAGTGCCGGTTATCGCCTGCGACCATACTTGAGAGCCAACAACAGGAACTCCTGATCCGGTATCAACAAAGACATAAGCAGTGACAGTGGCTCCTGCCTGATAAGCAGTATTTTTCCAATCAAAATTTACCGTTGCCGTCGGGTTGGCCGCGGTGGTGGTAAAGGATTGATACCAATAGCCGCCGCCCACAATACTTTTTGCTTTGGGGGCGCTAATTTGAATATAGGCCGTAGGATTACCGCCGGTCGTTATTCTGGTTTCCGTGGTTGGCGTCCAGGTCCAATCAGCCCCGGTCCAGCCGGTAGAACCGCCGGTAAAATCCGGGTTGGTGGTTGCTCCGGAAGCGCCACCGCCCCAAGAACATCCCGCTTGCGCGGCGCAAGTCGGCGAAGTAACGAAAGTATTGCAGGCCGTGGCCGCGCCGCCACAAGAACCGCCCGTGCCCTGATCCTTTAATTGCGCCACTCCGCCCGTTACTTCAATTTTCGCGCTATCATATGTATAGTCGCCCGGCACGTTTAAGTTCCAGTCCTGCGTGGCGGCTAAAAGCGCTTGCGCGCCCAGCAGATAAGTTGAAACCAAGCCGACAAAAACAAATTTTAATAAAAAAATCCCCCCTGCGCCGAAGACTGTGGCCAAGCTGATTTTCCGCCTCACGATATAAACATGAAAATGCACCGGCTCTTTCTCCTGGCTGGGAAAAATAAAACCGCTCTCTTGCAATTTCTTTGGAGAAACAATCAAATAGAGCGGCAAAGAAACGATTAAAAATAATATTTCGGTCAATAACAGTAAAAAAACATAAGGCAAAGCCCTAATCCAGCTTTTAGCCTCCACGATTTTCTGCTTAAGGAAAAAAATCCTGCCGGAAAAATGCAAAAATAAATTTAACCACTTGATTGACATATTAAATGATAAATAATGTTGATTGGGTTAATTTTTTTAAAATTTTCGAACGAGGACTGTTTGAGCCCCCACCATTTTTTCTCCTTTTGTCCCAAACTATTTAAAATTACCTTCTTTGATTTTAGTAATAACTTTTCAAAAAGCACTTAAAAAAATGGTGTAGGCGAGTTCCGCAGGAGAAAATTTAAATAAAATTAACCCAATCTTACTGCGATTTATACATAATTTTAAATGGTTAAAAAAGTAAGGACTATCCCCAGTAAAAGAATAACCACGGCTGACCAGTTTGCCAAAACATCAACATTTTTAATTAAAGAATCCCACCAGGTGGTCGTGACTTTAAAAAATTGTTCCGGGGCCGCTTGGCTTCTAACGCCCAGTTTTTTATCGTAACTGAAAACTATAACCGAGTGGTTGCCTTGGCTAAGGCGAAAACCGGCTTGAGAATGGCTAATTCGCCAATCGCCGCTACTGTCGGCCTCGGCGGTATAAACCGCCGTTTGCCGGTCTGACAATAATAAAACGACCGACGTCCCCGGCTTGGCTTTGCCAATAAAATCATAATTGCCGGCTGTTAATTTATTTACCTTGGTAAGTTCCGGCCTGGGCAGGGTATCAATCACCCGCGCCGTCTGGATGCCGATTTCACTCGCGACCAAATCTTTGGTTAAAACGTCCGCTTGGGTGAAACCGGAAACCGAATACAACTGCATCGGTCCATAAACTGACGGTAAGGCAATAATTAAAGCCAGCTTAACCGCCCAAATAAAAGCAAAAATTCCCACGCCGGTTAAAGTTAAAACCCGGCGCAAGTTATAATCAAAAGACACCTTGGTATAGGTGCCTTTTTCCGACATAAAAGCCGTCACGCCGGCTGATTTCATACCTAAATACAGCGGCAAAGAAACAATCCCCAGAATAATTTCCAAAAAAATCAAAAAAATTATATTATAAACCACGCCTAAACCCGCCTGACCAATGATTAATTGCTTCCTTTTATAGATACGGTTGGTCAGAAGCAAAACCAAATTAAGCCACTTGTTTTTCATCTCCTTATATTAAAGTGAATTATACCTCCAATTTTTTCTTCACTTTATCAAACAGCGCTGATAAATTCGTATCGGCCTTAATAAAATAATCTTCCGCGCCCAGATTTTTGGCTTTTTCAATGTCATCCTTGTCGCCGAGATTGGATAAGACCACCACCGGGATATTTTTTAACGCCGAATTCGCCTTGACGCTCCTTAAATAATCAAAGCCGTTCATCTTTGGCATTAAAAGATCCAATAGCACCAGATCCGGTTTTAAGCGCTCGGTCATCTTTAAGGCAGTCTCGCCGTCGCTGGCCGAAGCGATGGTGTACTTTCCCTTATGGAATAAAAGATAAAGCGCGCGCAACAGCACTTCGTCATCCTCCGCGATTAAAATAATTTTTTTACCGGCCTTGGCGGAATTGGGCATATTAAACTTTTAATTTATTTTTTACGTACTTGACGATTTTGTCCATTTCCGTATTGGCTTTAATAAAATATTCATCGGCGCCCAGCGCTTTAGTTGATTTTACGTCGCCGACATCGCTAAGGTTGGAAATCACCGCGACCGGAATATTTTTCGTTTTCGCGTCTGACTTCAATTGCTTTAAAACCGCGAAACCATCCAGGCCGGGAATAATTAAATCCAATAAAATAATATCCGGCAAAAAAGTTTTTACGGCTTTGGCCGCATCAAGACCGTTGTTCACCATTACCACTCGAAATTTTTCTATCAAAAAACTCTCTGATAAAACCTTGGCCAACAGAGAGTCGTCCTCCACGATTAATATTTTTTTACCTTTACCTAGCGTTTTTTTCTTCATTCCAAACATATCAAAAAGCTCATGTTTATCTTGCTATATTTTAGCATATAACAAAAAGTCGGACAAGCTCAAAAAAACGGAAGAATCATTTGATCCAGAGCTGTTCGGCGCCGGCGACTGATTTTTATTTGTCCTTCACTTCCTCCATGATTTCCGCCGGAAGGTAATTTCTCTTCGGACTTACGCCCGGATAGCGCCAGGCGCTGATAATTTTATATCGGCCGTCAAGCAGTTTGTACATGGCCCAAATTTCCGAGTTCCAGGATTTTCCGCCAGGCGCGGACTTTCTGTTGATGGACGCCGGCTGCATCACCGCGGTGGTATTTTCCGCCACGCCCTCTTCAATTCTAACTGGATGGTTAATCACGCGCAAAATCCTCTGCGCGGTAAGGCCATAATACCGCATTTTCCCCAAAGCATGGCCGGTCCAAAAATATCGTTCATTGTTTTTCGGCGGCTTGGATCGCATAATCTTGTCATTCCCGCCCGCTCAACGCGCCGGCGCCTGAACGGGGGGATCCATTTCCTTAATGTTCCTGTAAAAAATTATTTATTATTTTTTATAACAATCAAAGGAACAAACATCTCTTCACTGCTAACACCGCCATGATTGCCGATAGCTATTTTTTTGTCTTCTCCCTCTAAAAAATCCTTGATAATATAATTATCTTTCATGATCAGCGCGTAATCCCCCACTCGCTCGCCCAGTTTAGGATTGGCTTTGAACAAACCGAAAAAATTCTTTTTAATTAATTCCTCGCTTTTGTAAATTCGGCAGGCACTTTTTAAATTATTTTTAACGTAATTCTCAAACTTTCTGGCTTGGTTAGGTTTAACATAGCAATAAGCCAGCCTGGATTCGCCGCACAAGGGCTCGGCCAGAGCGTTGGCCAAATCCGGATGATCTTCCGTTTTGATTATCTTACCGGCTTGAGTATCAATTTGGCCATGGTCGGCGGTAATGATTAACACCGTATTCTTCAGCGTTTTGGAAAAAATTTCTATTTTTCTATCCAAGGACTTAAAATATTTTAAAGCTTTTTGGCTGGCGCAACCATATTTATGGCAAACCGAATCAAGCCCGTCCAGGTAGGCGTAAATAAATTTTCTTTTGGTTTTTCGCGCCAACGCCTTTTTTATGGCATTAAAAAAGCCCGGCCCAGAACTAAAGGTCAAGCTTTTTGCCCCGTCTTTTAAAGCCAGCGAATATTGCGAATTGGCATGGTCTTTATGCTGGGTGGCAAAGCCCAAGGCTTTGATTTTTTTGAAAAATGATTTTTCCTGAAAAATATCTTTAAATTTCAAACCCTGCTCGGCTAAAGGGATCCGACCGGCGCGCGTGGTGAACGGTATGATTCTGGAAACCAGCCCGAACTCTTTTAAATACATATACCAGCCGGTTAAACCATGCTGTTGCGGCGCTACTCCGGTTAAAAAAGCCGTCACACCGGTAGCGGTGGTTGAAGGAAAAACCGAAGTGATTTTTTGCTTTAAATTTTTTTCCAAAAAACTTCCCCGGCCCTGTTTTTTTAAAAACTCATAGCCCAGGGCGTCAATTACCATCAAAACAATGTCTTGGCCGGCGATAGTTTTCTGATCAAAATCTTTTAACGGCGCATATGGCGAATCCCCGCCCAGTTCGCGCGCCAGGCTCGCCATTAAATTCACGATGCTGCCGTTTTTATAGTTTGGAAGATGCATAGATTCTTCTTAAGCGGCTTAAAAAAGTTCCGCATGCGAGCCGATTCTCAATAGTAAAATGATGATTGCTGATTTTTCTATTTTATAAATGAGTAGGACGTCGGATTTTATGCGGCACTCAAAACAATCTTTAAATTCACCCCCAAGGAAAGGGGTTGGGGGAAGAAATTTTTGCCCGCCCTCGCTTTCGCCGTTTCTTTTTTCGCCAATGCAATTTTTCGTGCCAATGAAATTGGCGCGCCG
>JAQTVB010000033.1 GCA_028707005.1 Patescibacteria group bacterium | reverse complement strand
CTGACGGCAACGAATTCGGTCAAAGAGGAAAAATTAATTAACATAACGAATGAGTGACCGGGCAATGACCGCCTTTTAGGCGGCCCCACTCATCAAGCCACCGCCTTTGGCGGGGGTGTTCTGACTTAATTTTTATCTAATGCGCCGAGTTTATCACAGGCCCAGGCCTGATTTTCAGGAAAAACGGTTTAAGGTTAACCAGCAAATCCGCGTGCCGGAAGTTTTTTTGATTGACGAAAGCGGCCAAGGGCTTGGCGTGATGCCAACCAGCAAGGCTTTGGCGCTGGCGCTGGAGGCGGGTTTGGACGTGGTAGAGGTCAATCCCAAGGCCCAGCCGCCGGTAGTAAAAATCATAGATTACGGCCAATTCAAGTATCGGAAGGAAAAAGAAGCGCAGAAGCAGAAAGTCAAGCAGAAAAAGATAGAAATAAAGGGCATCAGGCTTTCCGTAAGGATCAGCCAGCATGATTTTGATTTTAGAATTGAGCAGGCCAGGAAGTTTTTAGCCAGGGGCGATAAGTTGAAGCTGGAATTAGTATTGAAGGGGCGAGAACGCCAGCATCCGGAGATCGCCGAGGAGATGATGAAAAAATTTTATCATTTGCTTAAAGAAACCCCCAGTTTTAATGTTGAGCTTGAGCAAGGCTTGACAAAACAGGGCGGAAGGTTTAATATAGTAGTGATCAATAAACAATAGCTGGAAATACCTGCCTACCTGCCTACCGGACAGGCAGGCCGGACAGGCAGGCGAAAATCAGGTATTTTAACCTGTTTTTTAAATACCACGAATTTTTTTACAGATTTTTTATGCCCAAGATAAAAACCCATCAAGCCACGGCCAAACGTTTTAAGATAACCAGAAATGGCCAGATTTTAAAAAGAAAGAACGGCCAGGATCATTTTAATTCCCGCGAATCCGGCGTGACAACCAGAAGCAAGCGGCGCGATATTACCATCGCCAAAACCGAGCATAGAGTGATTAGGCAGTTGATGCCGTATAATTAATAAATAAAGATATTTAGGATTTTTGGGATTTTTAAGATATTCAAACGAAATTCCTAAAAATCATAACAACCCCAGTTATCCCAAAAATCTCAAATTAATATGCCTAGAGTCAAGAGAGCGAAAATCCATCTTAAAAACCGCCGGAGCCTTCTGAAAAAGGCCAAGGGTTATAAGTGGGGCAGAAAAAATTTGATGCGCCGGGCCAGCGAAGCGGTTATCAAGGCCGGAGTTAACGCTTATTTTGATCGTAAAATTAAAAAGCGCGATTTTCGAGCGTTGTGGCAGATTAGAATCAGCGCTTTTGCCAAAGAACACGGCTTATCTTACTCTAGATTTATCCAGCTGTTAAAGGCGAATAAAGTGGAGCTGGATAGAAAAATTTTAGCCGATTTGGCGGTCAATAATAAAACGGTCATGTTAAAAATTTTCGAGCAGCTAAAGAAATAATTTGGGATCGTGAGGACGTTTGGGATAGTTAGGATGGTGTTTGCCCCAATAATCTTAAGCATCCCCAATATCTCAATAATCCTAATATCTTATGAGGAATTTACAAATAGCCCAAATCGTTATCGCGATTTTATTGATGCTGGCGATTCTTTTTCAGAACCGCGGCGTCGGCTTGTCGGGAGTGTTCGGCGGCAGCGGCAATGTTTTTCGGACCAAGCGGGGCATTGAAAAAAAATTATTTTATTTGACCATAATCTTGAGTGTTGTGTTTTTTTCGATCTCCTTAGCCGTTATCTTTTTGTATAAAGGCTAGGCTTATCCCGCGTCATCCTTCTCTAAACGGCGAAATTTTAGCAATAAAATGAGGCAATTTTTCAATAGACTAAAATTTTTCTTTCTTAATCTCGGTCGGTTCGTCAAAGGGGCGGGAGCCGGTTTTAAAAGCGGCCAGGCGCAAACGGAGTTGGATAGAAAATTGGTTTTTTCTTTGGCTAAATCCAGATGGCCGAGCTTCAAGCAGCTTAAGTATGTTAAACAATATTTAAGCCGGGTGGAAAGGCTTATTATCGGCAGCTGTTTAATGGTCATACTTTTAAGTTCTGCTTTTTTAGCGGTTAGATTTTATAACACTCATTTGCAAGTGGTGCCGGTAAACGGCGGAGAATACATAGAGGGCGTGGTTGGTTCAATAAAATATATCAACCCCATATATTCTTCCGTTTCCGACGTTGACAGCGATATTGTGAGCTTGGTTTTTTCGTCATTATTCAAGCGCGGAGGAAATTCTCAGCTGGTGAATGACCTGGTCCAAAACTATGCGATCAGTCCGGACGGAAAAACCTACACTATAAAAATAAAAGCCAACGTTAAGTGGCACAACGGCAATCCGCTCACGGTTAATGATATTATTTTTACTTTCGGCGCCATTAAAAATTTTCAATACAAATCTCCTTTGCGGGCCGGTTTTACCGGCGTGGAAATAGAAAAGGTTGACGATCAGACTATAAAATTCAATCTGGCCGAACCATATGCGGCCTTTTTAGACCTTTTGACTTTCGGCATTTTGCCGGAAGAATTTTGGCAGCAGATTGAACCGTCCGCGGCCAGTTTGGCGGAGCTGAATTTTAAACCGATCGGCTCCGGCATGTTTAAATTCAAGTCATTGGTGAAAGATAAATCAGGCAATGTCCGGGCGTATAATTTGGCGCGCAACGCGGACTATTATGGCGAGCCGGTGCGCATCGAAAATATCAGTTTTAAGCTTTTTGGCGATAACACCGAGTTGATTTCAGCCCTGAATAACAATTTAGTAAGCGGGGTAAGCTATTTGCCCGAACAGTTGCGCGGCGAAGTGGTGGCTCAAGATTCTTTAAATTTTTATCGTTTAAGTTTGCCAAAACTCTCGGCCATATTTTTTAATGTTAAGGCCAATATTCATTTAGCCGATAAAAAGGTCCGCCAAGCTTTAGCTTACGCGGTTGATAAAAAAGAAATTATCAGCCAGGTGCTGGCCGGAGACGCTCGCGCCATAGATAACCCGATTCTGCCGGGAAGCTTCGCATATAATCCGCTTGCCAAAAAATATAATTATGACACCGCCAGCTCCAGCAGGCTGTTGGCATTGGCCGGCTGGAAGATTATAGAATTAACGGCGGAGGATATAAAAAAAGCTGAAAATAATTCGGCCGGCAGCGACGAGGCTTTAAAAAACCAGGCCATGGCCAAAGTAAAAATGGGCGCGGGCAAGTGGCTGGTTAAAGACAACAACTATTTATTGGTGGAGTTGACAACGGTTGATAATCCCGAATACAGCCAGGCGGCGGAATTGATCGCGAAATTTTGGCAAGCGATTAACATTAAAGTAAAAATTAATTTGGTGCCGTCCAATCAGATCCAAGCCGACGTTATCAGAACCAGGAATTTTTCCGCGCTGCTTTACGGTGAAATCGTCGGCGCCGACCCGGATCCTTACGCTTTCTGGCATTCTTCGCAAATCGGCCAGGCCGGCCTGAATATCGCCGACTACAGCAATAAAGAAGTTGACAAATTGTTGGAAGACGGCCGCTTGACCAACGATGTCAAATTACGCCAGGAAAAGTATAAAAAGTTTCAAGAGATTTTAGCCGAAGACGAGCCGGCCATATTTCTTTACAGCCCGAACTATACTTATGTCCAGTCTAAAAATATCAAAGGCTTCAAAACGACCAGCGTTGTTTCTCCCAGCGATCGTTTTACTGATGTCAACCGATGGTATATGAAGACCGGCAAACAAATCGTTTGGTAAAAGGACTCATAACGCGTAACTCGTAACGCCAGTCTGTCGTTTACGAGCGGCCATTTAACTTGTCATTGCGGGCTTGACCCGCAATCCAGGAGGGAGCAGCAAAAACGTTATTTTATTTATGAACGTTAAATTTAGACAATTTAGGTTGAGCGATATTAACGAGATAAAAAAATTGGTAAAATATTTTTATCGAGAAACGCCCGGAAATGTAAAAATTAGCGACAGGAAAATTAAGAGAACCTGCCGTGAATTTACTGTTCATCCCGAAAAAGGAACAATAATCATTTTTGAATTTGAAAAATCCATTATTGGTTATGCCATCTTGTTTTATGGCTGGAGCAATGAGCAGAGTAAAGATTTAATTTTTATAGATGAACTTTATGTTAATAAATTATTCAGAAACAAAGGAATCGCCAGCGATTTCATAAAGTATATTATCAAGAAATTAAAAAATAAGGTAGCGGCGTTAATGCTCGCCGTAGAAAACGGAAATGAAAAAGTAGAAAATTTATATAGAAAATCGGGATTTAAACTCTATAAAAATAAAACGCTTGTTTATAAATTCTGATTTGAAAAGCAAGATATTGATCAACCCCCATCGCCGAAGTGGTGAAACTGGTATACACGCAGCGTTCAGAGCGCTGTGGGAGCGATCCCATGGAGGTTCAAATCCTCTCTTCGGCACACAATACGTAACAAAACTACACGAAATAATCCAATTCAAGATGAAGAGCGCTGTGGGAGCGATCCCATGCCCCGTTTTCTTTTTCTGCGCCGAGGTCGGCACCGAGGAGCTTCAAATCCTCTCTTCGGCACAGAAAAAATTTTCGAATATCGATTTTCGATTTTCGAATTCTCATTTAATAAATAATTCAACCAGCAGCCCAAGGCTGTAGGAGAATGAACAAATGAAAGTATGATTACCAAGTACAAATCAAGGGCCAGAAAGCAGCCGAGCGCTGCGGTTCGGCCCGGCGGAGAATTCGCGCCTAAACGTTTTGAGCCCCGTGCGGTCAAAACCGCGGCGCCGGTTCATCCGGACAGTAAGTTAAAAATTATGGTCTTAGGCGGCCTGGAAGAAGTTGGCCGCAATATGACCGTGTTTCAGTATGACAAAGAAATAATTATCGTAGACATGGGTCTGCAGTTTCCCGAAGAAGATATGCCGGGCATTGATTATATCATCCCGAATGTCGGCTATCTGGAAGACAAAACCGAGATGATCAAAGGCGTGATTATTACTCATGGACATTATGATCATATCGGCGGCATACCTCATCTGATGGGCAAGTTAGGCAACCCGCCCATGTTTATGGGAAAATTAACGGCCGGCATAGTTAAGAAGAGGGCTGAAGAATTCAACAAATGCCCCAAGTTGAATATCGCCGAGATAAATGAAGATTCAAAACTGCAGCTAGGAAAAAATTTCCGGGTAGAGACTTTAAGAGTCAATCATTCAATTCCCGATTGCTTTGCCGCCATCATCCATACGCCAATCGGCACCATCATCCATACCGGCGATTTCAAAATTGACTATTCGCCGGTCAACGACAAGCCGGCTGATCTAAATCGCATTGCCCAAATCGGCGGACGGGGGGTTTTACTGTTAATGGCCGATTCCACCGACGCGGTTCATCCGGGCTATCAGAAGTCCGAATCTTCCATCGGCGATGAAATGAGCAGGATCTTTGAAAAGCTTAACGGTCGGATAATTATCGGCACTTTTGCCTCGCAGTTAAGCCGCGTGCAAAAGCTGTTTGATCTGGCGGAAAAATACGGCCGGCGCATCAATCTTCAAGGCCGGAGCATGAATGATAACGTGGAAATCGCCCATCAAATCGGCTATCTTAAGTTTAACCCCAAAATCTTGATTGAAGATCATGAATTAAATCGCCTGCCGGACGGCAAGATCATGATCATCGGCACGGGCGCACAGGGAGAATCCAATGCTTTCTTAATGCGGGTGGTTAACGGCGAACATCGCAGCGTTAACTTGAAGGCCGGCGATACGGTAATTTTTTCGTCTTCGGTCATTCCGGGAAACGAAAGAACGATCCAGACTTTAAGAGACATCATAGTAAGGCAGGGCGCCAAAGTAATTAATTACGAAATGATGGACGTGCACGCCGGCGGCCATGCCAAACAGGAAGACCTAAAGTTGATGATGCGCCTTTTAAAGCCGGAATATTTTATGCCGATTGAAGCCAATCATTATATGCTACAAGCTCATGCCGAACTGGCGGAGCAAGTTGGCATACCCAAAGAGAAAATTTTCGTAGCCGACAACGGGCAGATCGTGGAATTTCATAGAGCCGACGGCCGCGCTCTAGGGAAGTTAACTCGTGAGAAAGTCGTGACCGACTATGTCATGGTTGATGGCCTGGGCGTGGGCGATGTTTCCAACATCGTACTGCGGGACCGCCGCGTTATGGCTGAAGACGGCATGATTGTCATCATCGCCACGATTGACAACAAAACCGGCGATACTATAGGTAACCCGGACATTATTTCCCGCGGCTTCGTTTACATGAAAGAAAATAAAGAGCTGATCCAAAAAACCAGAATGAAAGTGAAGAAGATCGTCAAAGATCATAATCCGCGCACGCCGGCCGATGATGATTATATTAAGAATAAAATCAGAAACGATATCGGCCAGTTTCTTTTCAGCCAGACCAAGCGCCGGCCCATGGTTTTACCGGTGGTGATTAAGGTATAAGCACAAATTTAACACAGATTTTTTGGCAGATTAAAACAAATTTAATAAAACCTCCAGCTTTAGCTGAAGGTTTTATTTTTAGACTTTTATTGACTAAACGCGGTCAAAATGTTAGTATGATGATGTTTTTAATTTATTTTTTGACTAGCAACAATATCAGTAAAAATTTCAAGAAAATATCGGTAAATTCGCTGATATTTTTCATAAAATTTTTGATTTTTCTAAAGAGGTTGTTGGCCGCTTTTTTCACAAATTTGGTTTATAAACCAGGCTTGGTGGTGGCTCGTTTTTTGTTCTATAAAGTATTAATCAAACTGTATCAGCTCTATTTCAGGATAATCAAACGGCTGGGCTGGACCGGCCGTTTAAAAAATAAATCAGCCGCTTTTTTCTTGAGCCAGAAATTAGTGCACGTGATCGTCGGATTTTCAACTTTGCTTTTTGTGGTTTTCAATTTAACCCAAAAGACTCAAGCGGTTTCGCCCGAAGAGCTTACCGGCAGGACATTTTTATCGGAAATAATTTCCAGCGAATTTGGAGAAACCGATCAGCTGATTGAAGAATATTTCGACGAAGAGGCGGAAATTACCCCGGTACAGCAAACTTATTTGGATAATTTAACCGCAGTAAGGGTCCAGCCCACCGCCGAAATGTCGCCGGAAGAAAGCACGCTTGAAGAGACGCAAAGCAATGTCCAGAGCGGCAGCGCTTTGGTTAAACCCGGGCTGGCGGCTACCAGCCGAGGCATCAGGCCAAGAGAAGGAATTATAAACTATACGGTGCTGGCCGGCGACACAGTAAGCACGATCGCGGCTCAATTCGGAGTAAGCGTCAATACGATTTTATGGGAAAACAGTTTAAGCGCATACAGCTTGATCAGGCCGGGCAATAAACTTGCAATTTTGCCGGTGAGCGGAATAAGCTTAACCGTTAAGCGCGGCGATACTATCGCTTCCATCTCCGCCAGATACGGCATTGAAGCTAATGCTATTTTGGAAATGAACAAATTAGCCAGCGCGGAAATGCTCACTGTAGGAAAAAAAATAATTATTCCCGGCGGCCGGCAAATTTACGCCGCCGCTACTCAAGTGGCGCGCAATACCGCCGGGGCTTCTATTACGGATTTATTTAAGCCGGAAAATTTAAAATCTATCATTAGCAACAAGTTGGCTTGGCCAACGGTCGGCGCCAGAATCACCCAGTATTATTCCTGGCGCCATCACGCGGTTGACATCGCCAATAAGAAAGGTACGCCGATTTACGCCTGCGATGCCGGCGTGATAGAAGTGGCCGGCTGGGGCACCGGTTACGGCAACCAGATTGTCGTCGATCACGGCGGAGGCAGGAAATCTCGCTACGGCCACTTGTCCAAGTTTTATGTTAAAAAAGGCCAAGTGGTGGCTAAGGGCGAGGCGATTGCCGCCATGGGATCAACCGGCAATTCTACCGGTCCGCATCTGCACCTGGAGTATGTTATCAATGGCGTAAAGTACAATCCGCTGAACTACTTAAAATAATTTTAAAATAGATTGTGTTAGTTGCTGATCATGATCTCTTCAGGCTAATTTTATTTAAATTTTCTCCTGCGCCTGCCTGCCGGCAGGCAGGGAACTCGCCCACACCATTTTTTGAGTGCTTCTTGGCCAGCTCGCAACCAAACAAAACAGTATCTGGTTATAGAGCTTGGGACAAAGCGAAGAAAAATGGTGGCGACTCAAACAGTCCTCGTCGAAAATTTAAATAAAATTAGCCTGAAGGACTACTAGCACAAATCATACTTTAAAACCTTTATGTACATTATCATCGGTTTGATAATTTTAGCGGTCGGCGTTTTCATGGTGGTTAAAACCGAAGCCATGCTTAACGCTTTCGGCCGGATTGAATTTTTTGAGCGCCACCTAGGCAGTGAAGGCGGCTCCAGGCTGGGCTATAAATTTATCGGTTTGCTGGCTATCTTTATCGGTTTTTTGATTATGACGAACATGATTGGCGGCTTCATGACTTGGCTATTGGGCCCGTTGTTAAGAGCGGGGCGATAGCAAATTGGCAATTAACAATTATCAATTAAAAATTAAGAATCAAAATACAAATTCGTAATTCTTAATTTTTAATTGACGATTGATTCGGGCTGATAGCTCAGCTGGTAGAGCACCGCGTTTGCAACGCGGGGGTCTGGGGTTCGAATCCCCATCAGTCCACTTTTAGACTCGTTATCAGTTAATGATAGCGAGTTTTTTGCTAACAACATTCGCGCGATGGCATTTTTTATAAAAAATTGAAAAAGCTCATTAATTATGATATTATTATTGTAAATTGTAAAATTAACGTTAGCCTATGCTTTTACCCACACACTTGGCCGCCGGTTTGATAATCGGCAAATTGACCGGCGATTACACCGTGGCTTTCATCGGCTCGGTGGCGGTTGACCTGGATCATTTTTTCGCTTTTTATAAAAGCCACGTTCTTTTAAAAGTGAAAAAAATCATTCTGGCAACCACCAGCCAGGATTTTATCGTGAACAACCAAAGGAATTATTTTCATAATATATTTTGTTTCTTGGCGGTCGCCGTCATCATGCTGGCGGTTAATTTTAAGGTCGGCGCGATTTTCAGTTTAGCCTATTTGGTTCATTTAATCTTTGATGCGCTGGATGATCAAGAATATTATCCGTTTTATCCCAATAAAAAATTAAAATTTCGCGGCCCGATTAAGTATTTTTCCAAGCAGGAAATTATTTTCGCCTTAGCCTTATTTTTAATTTTTTTGCTGGTTTGATGATTTAATGATTCATTTTGCGGGAGCAGGCCCCTTAGAGCAGGGGCTTTTTATTTTAGTTGCTTTCTCCGGTTTGATATGATGTAATATCAGTATGGATAAGCAAGAAAAACTCATGATTATTGACGGCAACGCGCTGATTCATCGCAGTTTTCACGCTCTGCCGCCCTTAACGACCAAGAGCGGAGAAATCGTGAACGCGGCCTATGGCTTTACCACGGTGTTAATCAAAGCCTTGCGCGAATTTAGGCCGGATTATGTAGTCTTGACTTTAGACCGCAGAGAAAAGACTTTCCGCCACCAGCAGTTTGCCGGCTATAAAGCCACCAGGGTAAAAGCGCCCGATGAATTGTACGCGCAGATTCCCCGCGTCAAAGAAATTGCCGCCGGTTTTAATATTCCGATTTATGAATTGGCCGGCTGGGAAGCCGACG
>JAQTVB010000009.1 GCA_028707005.1 Patescibacteria group bacterium | reverse complement strand
TCGGCTTCTGGCACAAAATCTTAAAAATCGTTATTTGAGCCGGCGCCATGATATATCTCCCCCACTCCGCGATGATGTTGGGATGCGGCGTTTTGGTATTTTGGCAGACTTTGTTGATCGTGCCGATGATGCCCCGAACCACGCTGGTCGTGCTGTAATGCTCCTTTTTCTCATAAGGTATGGCCATGCCGCCGCCGATATTTAAAGTATCAAGCGTCGGATTGATTATTTTCAATTTTGCGTAGACTTCAACCGCAGTTTTGACGGCTTCAATAATACCCTCCCGGCTCGTGCTCTGCGACCCCATGTGATAATGTAAAACTTTCAAATTCTTGATTTTACCAAAAGCATAAATTTCTTCTTCCGATAAGCCGTAGCGGTCGTTTTTCTTGTTCCAATGGGATTTGGTCTCTATTTCCATTTTCATCCGGATGCCCACATCGCCTTTATACTCCTTTAAAGACTCAAATTCCGAGGCATCTTCAATGATGGGAATGATCAATAAGCCTTTTTCTTTCAATTCTCTGATCAGCCCCAAATACTTTTCGGTTTTCGGCCCATTGCAAACCACGCGGATCCGCGCATTAAACTGATCTTGCTCCCAAAGCTTCCTTACCAACCACAATTCATTGTATGAAGCCGTTTCCAGATTTGCCCCTTCGGAAATCATGGGTAGAACAAATTCTTTATTTTGGTTGACCTTCATAGGATAATGATAAAAAAACCGCCCTTTGTAGTTATATTCTTTGATGTATTTGTTAAAAATCTCCACCAAATCCAAATAACGTTTTTCCACGACAAAAGGAAAGGCGATTTCCAGGGGCGCGCCAAACTTCTTGACTAAGTCATAAATATTGTATTGATAATTGCCCTCACGCACCACCAATTCCCCGTCATTAGACATGCCAAAAAAATCCGTATTGAATTCTGTCTTGCCCAGCTTCCAAAAATTCAAATACTTAGAATCAATTTTTTTCATAATTTTAAAACCTCCGCTTAGATTAAATAATAGGCGCCGTTCAGGCGTAATTTAATTATACAGCTTTCAAATTATTTTGTCATGTCTATTTTCTCGGACGAACTCAAAATAATTTTCTGCAACCTTTTCACCCCGGCGCCGCTTACTTTCATCCGTCTTCTTTTTCTCCTCTCTCGCCCGGCCGCGCGTTTTTCCGCCTCCGTGGCCAGCTGGTCTAAATTTTGTTTATTCATAAATAGATGCTATAATATCCATAATGCGAATACTGCAAATTAATTCCGAATACTATAAATAATAGAAAACCAGGGTTGTTGTTTTTTGTAGTATTTGCATAACATTTGTAGTATTCGCATTATACTATTATAATAAATATCAATGGAATATTCAAATAAAACTTGGTACAAACGATGGTGGGGCATTTTGCTGATCATTCTTTTGGCCATAATATTGTTTTTCCTCGCGGCTTGCGCCTTTTACATTATCGCTAAAATAAAAACCGCCGAACCGAAAGCCGGCTCGCCAGCAAATAACCTAAAATATGACGCCGCCAGCGGAGATCATTATTGGCTAGGCTCGGCCGACGCCAAAATCACTATCGTGGAATTCGGCGATTTTGCCTGTCCGGCCTGCGCATCAGCCTTCGCCACTGCCGGAGAACTGCGCCAAACATACAAAAACGATATTAAATTCATCTGGCGAGATTACCCGGTCATCGCCGACTATTCAGCCGATCTGGCCCTGGCCGGACGTTGCGCCGGCGAACAGGGATTATTTTGGCCCATGCATGATAAGTTATTTCCCAATCAAACCGCCATCGCCTCTTTAGCCGGCCAAAACGGCGCCGACACGGCGAAACTAAACAACCAACTGGCATCTTTAGCTAACCAAGTCGGCGTCAAGACGGATAAATTTAAAGATTGCTTGGAGAAACAAAAATATCTGCCGCAAATTCAAAAAGATTTTTCCGACGGGCAAAGTTTCGGTGTCGCAAACACGCCAACCTACTTCATTAATGGCTATAAGATTGAAGGCGACGTGCCTTATGATACGTTTGTAAAAATTATTGAAGAACTAAAGAAGTGAGATAGTTAGGATTATTGGGATCGTTAAAACTTTTGAGATACTTAAGATAAAGCAACAGACTACGATCCCAACTATCCCCAAAATCTTAATAATCTCAAATATCCCAAATTATGATAGAAATACGCATCCATGGCCGCGGCGGCCAAGGCGTGGTCACGGCCGCGGAATTAATCGCCATCGCCGCCTTTAAAAGCGGCAGGCAAGCTCAAGCTTTCCCCTCTTTCGGCGTGGAAAGAACCGGCGCGCCGGTGGAATCTTTCGCCAGGATAGACGACCAGCCGATTATTACTCATCAACAAATTTATGAGCCCAACGTCTTAATTATCCAGGATGCCACTTTAATCGGCACGGTTGATCTTACCAAAGGCGCCAACAAAAAAACGATTGTCATTGTTAATACGGCCAAAAGCAAAGACGCGCTGGCGATAAATCTGCCAAAAAATAATGTTCACACCCTGGACGCCACCAAAATCGCTTTGGAAATCCTGGGCAAGAATATTGTCAACACCGTGATTTTAGGCGCCTTTGCCAAGGCCACCGGCTTAGTAAGCCTAGAGTCGCTTAAAGCGGCAATTGAAGAAAAATTCGCTGACAATCAGGCCTTAATCGCCAAAAACATTAAAGCGATTGAACAGTCATATCAGATGTAAAATGCAAAAATCAAAATGGAAAATGACAGTTCAAAATTTAAAATTTTTCTGTCATTGCGAGGAGCCCTGTACTCGGGGCGACGAAGCAATCTCTGGTAAACCCCTCCGAACCAAGGATTGCTTCGCTCCTTTCAGTCGCTCGCAATGACAACAATGGGAGTATTTCAATTTTATATTTTACATTGTCATTTTGCATTTTGCCGCGCCCGCCAAAGCTACGCTTAGGCATTGCGGGTGGGAGATTTTAATTTTTCATTTTTATGAATATCCAAGTTCAACCCAATACCACCTTAAATAATAAGACCGGCGGCTGGCGCACTTTACGGCCCAATTTTTTACATGATAAATGCACGGCTTGTGCTATCTGCCAGCGCCTCTGCCCCGAGGGCATTATCCACCAAACCAATCAGGCTAATGCTGCCGGCAAAAAATATTTTGACTGCGATTTAGATTACTGCAAGGGCTGCGGGCTCTGCGCCGACGTCTGCCCATTCAAGGCGATTGTAATGGAAGTAGATGAAAAATAAGATTATTGTGATCTTTAGGATTTTTAGGATACTTGGGATAAAAAAGTATGCAATATCAAAATAGCTTCAGACAATTAATTGTTTGGCAAAAAGCTAAAGAATTAACTTTGTTTGTATATAAGATAACCAAGTTTTTCCCGAGCGATGAAAAATTTGCCCTAACTTCACAAATGAGACGGGCGGCAAGTTCAGTATCGGCTAACATAGCTGAGGGAAATGCTAAAATAACAAAAAAAGACCGCTGTAACTTTTTTAATATCGCGCATGGTTCTTTAGTTGAATTAGATTGTCATGGTGAAATTTCTTTCGCTTTAAAATATATTAATGATAATAATTATTCAACTTTATTGGAATTAATCAATAAAACAAATTTTTTGCTTAATAAATTTATTATTTCGCAACGCTAACTTATGCTATCTCTATCCAAAAAATCCCAATCATCTCAAGAATCCCAAAAATCTCAAATGTTAGAAGGTTCTCGCGCCATCGCTTTAACTATAAAAAATATCGCTCCGGCGGTTGTTTCCGCTTATCCGATTACGCCGCAGACCCATATTGTTGAAGACTTGGCCAAGTTTAAAGCTGACGGCCTTGCCTCTTATGAATATATCCGCGCTGAATCAGAATTCGCGGCCGCGTCCATCGTGGCCGGCGCTTCGGCCGCCGGCGTTAGAGTCTATAGCGCTACTAGCTCGCAAGGCCTTTTGCTCATGGCTGAAGTGATTTTTAATATTGCCGGCATGCGCTTGCCCGTGGTGATGACTTGCGCCAATCGAGCGGTCTCGGCGCCGATCAATATTTGGAATGACCAGCAAGATGTCATGGCCATAAGAGACGCGGGCTGGATTTTACTCTTCGCGGAAAACCACCAGGAAGCGGTCAACATGCACATTATGGCTTTCAAACTGGCTGAAGAGCTAAAAATTCCGGTCATGGTCAATGTCGACGGCTATGTTATGACCCATACTTATGAACCGGTTTCCATTCCCGCGGCCGGCGAGATAAAAAAATATTTGCCGGATTACGCGCCCAAACCCGGGCAATACTTAGACCCAGAAAACCCGGTCACCATGGGCGCCTTGGCCACGCCCGCGCATTATATGGAGATCCGCCAGGAACTGCATGATGATTTGATTTCCAGCCTTAAGATTATTGACCAGGAATATATAAATTTTAATAAAATTTTTCCTTCATTAAAAATTAAAAAATCAAAAATCAAAAATTTTATAGACAATGGTCTAATTGAATATGTGGGTCCGCACAACCCCGACACCATAATCGTGGCCATGGGTTCGGTCGTCGGCACCATCAAAGACGCGATCAGTTCCCTCCCTGACAAGGGAGGGCTGGGGATGTTTTTAAAAACAAAGCAAATCGGCATTCTAAAAATAAAATGTCTTCGTCCTTTTCCATCCGAACAAATTTTAAAAATTTTGAAACCGGCCAAACATATCGCGGTTATAGACAAGGCTATTTCTTTGGGCCAAATCGGGCCGCTGGCTTCGGAAATTAAAACAGTCTGCCAGGACAAAATTAAAACTAACATCAATAGTTTCATCGTCGGCCTGGGCGGACGCGATGTCACTAAAGAGATAGTTAAAAAGATAATCAAACAAGCCGGCAAAAAATCCGGCCAAGCGCAATTTATCGGACATTTGTCATCCTGAGCGTCAGCGAAGGATCTATAATACAAGGACAGTGCTTAAGCCCGTATTATAGATTCTTCACTTCGCTGCGCTTCATTCAGAATGATAAACAAATATGTATAAAGATTATCATTTTTATGTTTACATTGTTTCCAACTACGAGCGAACTACATTTTACATAGGCTTTACAAATGATATTGTCAGGAGAACAATTGAACACAAACACAGCCTTGGTTCATGGTTCACTAGAAAATATAAATTATATTACTTGATTTATTTTGAAGAATACCAATATGCCGATCAAGCCATCTCCAGAGAAAAAGAATTAAAAGGCTGGATCAGAAGAAAGAAAATAGAACTAATCAAAAAACATAACCCGCCAATGGCAGACCTAAGTGAAAAATTATTTAAAGATTGCGGCATATCTAAGGACGCGATAAAAGAATATATCAACAATATAAAATCTAACTTGTCATCCTGAGCGTCAGCGAAGGATCTATAATACAAGGGCGGCAAGCGCTTGAACCCGTATTATAGATTCTTCACTTCGCTGCGCTCCGTTCAGAATGACAAAAACACACTATATGTTAAAATCTTTCCCCAAAATTTTTCTTATCCTCTTTCTCTCAACTTTCATCATCCAGCTGTTCTGCGTGATATTATTACTAGCCCTGCCCCTGCCCGGTCAAGCCGCCAGTAACATTAATTTCACTCCGCAAGTTACCGGGTTGAATTATAATTTTAACAATTCCGATACCTCTACCGGCAATATCGCCAACTATATTAAAGCGATTTATCAGTACGCCATCGGCATTGTCGGCATTTTAGCCGCCATAGTTTTAATGGTTGGCGGCGTGCTCTGGATTATCGCCGGCGGCAACGCCACGCAGGTCGGAGAAGCCAAGGCCAGGATCGGCGCCGCCCTAACCGGCCTGGTTTTAGCCTTAACGTCTTATTTGATCTTATACACGGTCAACCCGGCGCTGGTGAATTTAAAAACTACGAATGTGCCGGGGGTCAATAACACTAACACTAATACGAGCTCCAGCACCACACAAACTAATTGCTGTGCCTTCACTAAAGGAATGTACCTTACCTGCAATGATACATCAACTGCTTCTGAGGCAACATGTAAAACCGCGATAACCAATGAAGGCGGCACTTTTCTTAACTATGTCGCTAACGGGAAATGCTCAAGCAAGGCCGGCGAAGGCTGTATCGCTAAATAAACTGCTATGCTTTACTTTACCAAATCCGCCGACCCGCCTACGCCTCCACCATTTCTAAAACTTTAGTGGACAAGAGGGCTACGGCGGACAAGAACTAAATTTGATATCCTAAACCGGCATAAAATCTTTTTCACGCGCGAACAGGCTTGACATTGTAATACAGATGTATTACAATGTAACCATCATTATTAAAAATTAAAAATATGCGAGAAATATTAACGTTATCGCTCCCCCAATCAGCCACCAAAATAATAAAAAAAAGGGTTGAAAAAAGAGGATTTTCTACTGTAAGCGGCTATATTCAATACTTATTAGATGCGGACGACGAACTAATCTCGGCTGAAGAGCTATTAAAAATGACAAAGAAGGCGGAAAGGGATTATAAAAAGGGGAAAGTTTACAAATTAAAGTCTGTCTCTGATTTAATGAGATGAAAATAACCAACATTTATTATCCAAAGAATTTTCAGGAACAATTCAAAAAGCTGGCTGAAGAGCTAAAATTATTAACGGTAAAAAAAATAGAAATATTTAAAGAAAACCCCCTGCATCCCTCTCTCCGTTTGCACATGCTTAAGGGTAAACTTATTAATCTCTGGTCTGTTTCAATAACGAATAAGCACCGCTTAATTTTTAAAAGACAAAAAAATGGCGATATAATACTTATTTCGGTGGGAAAGCACGATATTTATAAATACTTATAACGCCGCCATTATGTTTTACTTTACCAAATACGCCGAAAATAAATTTGATATCCTGAACCGGCATAAAGTCTTTTTCACGCGCGAGCAAATTTGACACTAAGTTAATCTTTTGTTAAACTAAAGTTAATCTAAAAATTAACTTAAAACCATGGAAAACATCGTCGGTTTAAAAAATTTAAGGGAAAATATGGTTGATTATATCAATCGTATTGCCAAAGGCGAATCGTTCATCGTCTTTAAGCAAACCAAACCCTTATTCAAAATTTCTCCTATTCAGGATGAAGAGTGGGAAGAAGTGATTGATTTTACTAAAATAAAAAAGGGTGGCGTAGATATTAAAGAAATTTTATCCCGACTATAGATATGGATAAAATCAACAAGGCCCTGAAAAAATTAACCGCCGAAGAACGAAAAACCGCTAAAGCAATTCTTGATAAAATTGATAGGGGCAATTTTGCCGCTCTCAATATAAAGAAACTTAAGGGTCGACAAGACATTTATCGCGTCCGCCAAGGAAAAATAAGAATTATCCACAAAATCAACGATGACAAAAAAATATTTGTTTTAATGCTGGGGCGAAAAAACGATAATACTTACAATCTTTAAATTATGTTTTACTTTACCAAATACGCCGAAAATAAATTTGATATCCTGAACCGGCATAAAGTCTTTTTCACGCGCGAGCAAATTGAGGACGCCTTGGCTACGCCGGACAAGCAAGGCAGAAAATCAGGGCTTTTCAGCGCGGAAAAAGAAGGCATAAAAGTGATTTATAAAAAAGAAGCTGGGATAGTTAAAGTAATAACTTTCTACCCGGTGAAATAATTCTAATCCCCTAATTGTCATTCCCGCGAAAGCACTCCGTTTTCCTTTTCAGCGCCGAGGTCGGCACAGAGGAGCAATCCAGGAGTAAAAGTAGCAGAAGTATTTTCACTGCTCGCCCTCAACACCGCAAATAAATGTGATACAAAGCTTAGAATAGGCAAAACATTCTTACTACCCCCTCCTGGATTCCCGATAGCCTGCGGCTTCGGGAATGACAAGTAATCATTATGCAGTACGACGCCGAAACAAACATCTTAAGCTGGGAAATAACCAAAGATCCGATTGACCACTCCGTGGAATTGGGTAATTTTATTATTCATTTATCCAAAACAAAAAAACCGGTGCTGATTGAAATACTGAACGCCTCCAAATTTATAGGAAAAATGAATAAAGTGGAGTTGAAAGGCATCAAAAAACAAATAATGGAAACGAACTAGAATGAATTAAAAATTACGAATTATCAATTACGAATTTTAATTCGTAATTCGTAATTTTTAATTTTTAATTCTAAATTAACTTATGCCAATTACCATAAATAAAACCACCGAAACACCACCCAAGACTCTCCTCTCCCCCGGTCATCGCGGTTGCGCCGGCTGCGGCCAAATGATCGCGGCCCGCTTGGTGGCCGACGCGCTCGGCCCCAACACTATCATCGCTAACGCTACCGGCTGTTTGGAAGTGGTCACGACCGCTTACCCGGAAAGCTCCTGGGGCCTGCCCTGGATCCATTCTCTATTTGAAAACGCGTCAGCCGTGGCTTCGGGCATAAATGCGGCTTTAACATATAAATCGAAAATCGAAAATCGAAAATCGAAAATCTCTGTGGTGGCCCAAGGCGGCGACGGCGGCACTTTTGACATCGGCTTCGGCCTGATCAGCGGCATGTGGGAACGCGGTGAAAATATTTTATACGTCTGCTACGATAATGAAGGCTACATGAATACCGGCGCCCAGGCCAGCGCTTCTACCCCCTGGGCGGCAAATACCACCACCACGCCCGCCTCCGCTAAAGCTACGGCGGGCAAGCCGGCTAATGTCTCAACTGAACTTATTGGCATGGGCTCAACATTTATGAAAAAAGATATGCTGGCCATTGCCTTGGCCCATGGCTTAAAATATGTCGCCCAGACCACGGTGGCTTACCCCTTAGACATCGTGAAAAAAATAAAAAAAGCTGTGGCCACGCCCGGGCCGTCATATCTACAGATTCTTGTGCCTTGCATCCCGGGCTGGAAAACCGAACCCAAAGACACGATTCGGCTTGCCAAATTAGCCGCCCAAACCGGCATTTATCCGGTCGTGGAATATACTGATGGAAAACTTACTGAAGTCATGAAGCGGCCGGCCCAAGTTCCGCCGGTCATGGATTACTTGAAACCACAAGGTAGGTTCAAGCATCTATTCAAGGACGAACGGGGCAAAGAACAAATCGCTTATATCCAGCATCTGGCGGATGAAAACGCGAAAAAATACGATTTATAATCGTTATTCGATAAACAAAAAAGGCATTATGGCTTTCGCCGCCATGCCTTTTTTGTTTTGATATCTATAAAGAACAAATAAATCAGTGGGGCTTGGTTTGGTTATTTTTTGAAGCGAGGATTGTTTGAGCCCGCTGTCAGCTGATGGTTTCTAAACCCAAAGAAAGCTCCGCTAGATAAAAAGTTTTAGATTGGCTAAATAATGTGTGAGTTCCGCAGCGAAAAAAATAACCAAATCAAGCCTTCGCCCCAAATAACTTTACCTGCCTTAATGTTTGTATAATGAACCTGTATATGCCCAAAGGAGATTGCCGCGCCGCTTTAAGTGCGAAGCGGCTCGCAATGACAAAGAAAATGAAATTATTCCGCTTTCGCCCGATAGCCGGTCCCGGCCGGAATCGGCCGGCCGATGATCACGTTCTCTTTTAGGCCTTCAAGATGATCAATTTTACCGGTCACGGCCGCGTCAATTAAGACTCTGGCCGTCTCCTGAAAGGAAGCCGCCGACAAGAAACTGTTGGTGGTCAGAGAAGACTTGGTGATGCCCAGCAGCAATTCTTCTCCCTGCGCCGTCTTTTTCCCGGCTGCCGCGGTATCCTCGTTGGTCTTGTCGAAAATCGCCTTCTCCACGATTTCTCCGGGCAATAATTCGGTATCGCCGGCATTATTAACATAAACTCTGGAAAACATCTGGCGCGCAATAATTTCAATATGCTTATCATTCAAAGGCTGGCCCTGGGATGAATAGACATACTGAATTTCTTTAACAATATATTTTTGCGCTTCCAGCTTGCCTCTTAGCTTGAAAAGCTGATGCAGGTCCAGAGAACCGTCGGTAAGCTGATCGCCGATCTGCACTGTTTCGCCGTCCTTAACCCAAATGCCAAAGCCTCTGGGCACAATATATTCCTTGACTTTTTCCGCCCGGCTAACTACTTTAACGGCCTTTTCTTCCACCTTTACTTTTCCGGCCTTTTTAGCTTTAAAAATTTTCTTGCCAACGGAAAATAACTCGCTATTCTTATTAACTGAAGCGCCATCTTTTACCAAAATTTTTATTTCCTGCTTCTTATTTTCTTTACTTTCCAAAACCGCTTCGCGGATCGCTTCGGCAAAATGATACTTATCCGTTTCCGCGCCCTGGTAATATATCTTCAAAATCTTCGCTTGGGGATTGGAAATCACCATTTCTCCGCTTTCATCGGCAATCGTTCTTTGCGCGGTTTCAATCTTAACCGTGCCGGCGACATCGGCGATAAAAGCTTTCTTCTTGGGCGGCCGGCTCTCAAAAATTTCTTCCACCCGAGGCAACCCCTGGGTGATATCTTCCTGTCCGGCAACACCGCCGGTATGAAACGTCCGCATGGTTAACTGGGTTCCCGGTTCACCGATTGACTGCGCGGCGATGATACCCACGGCCGTGCCGATTTTAACCGGTTTATTATAGGCCAAATCATAGCCATAGCACTTTGAACAGACGCCGCGGTGCACTTTACAAGTTAAAACTGACTTGACTTTCGCTTCAACAATCTCCTCTTTGGCAATTTTTTCCGCGATTTCTTCGGTCACCAGCTCGCCGGCTTTTAATAAAACCTTGCCGGCCCGATTCTTTAAATCCGCCGCCAAAAATCTGCCGGTCATGCGCTTAGTGATGGTTTCGCCCATGGCTTCGCTTTCTTCTTTCTTTATGAGCAGCCCTTCTTCATCGCCGCAATCTTCTTTGACAATAATAATATCCTGGGAAACGTCAACCAAACGCCTGGTTAAGTAGCCGGCGTTTGAAGTTCTTAAGGCGGTATCGGACAAGCCTTTTCTTACGCCATGAGTGGAGATGAAATATTCCAAAACGCTAAAACCTTTTTTGAAATTACCCTTAACCGGCAATTCAATGATGTCGCCGCCCGGAGAAGTTACCAGGCCCTTCATGCCTAAAACTTGAGTAAGCTGCGCCCAGGAGCCTCGAGCGCCCGATTCTATCATGGAATAAACCGGCCCGTCTTTGGGCAGATGATGGCGGCAAATTTCCGTCACTTTTTCTTTAACCGTAGTCCAAAGTTCAATGATCTTGCTGTATCGCTCGCTGTCGGTTAACAAGCCGTCGCGATATTGCTCCGCGATTTCTTCGGCTTGCTTAGAGGCGTTGGCTATCATTTGGTCTTTTTCATGAAGATGAGGAATATCGTTCATGCCCCAGGACAAGCCGCTCTTGGTGATATATTTAAAACTGGTATTTTTAATTTGATCCAATAAATCAATCGTCGCCTGTTCGCCGTAATGCCTTAAACACTCTTTGATTAAATTCCTTAGCTTGCTCTTGCCCACGATTTCATTGACGAAGCGCAATTTCTTAGGCAAAGCTTCGTTAAAAATAATCCTGCCCACGGAAGTAATAATAAACTTCTTTTCTATCATCACTCTGATTTTTTGCTGCAGCTTAATATTTTTAAGATTATACGACAAAATCGCGTCTTCAGGCGAATAAAAATTCTTAATTTTTTTCTCATCCGCGTCCGTAAAATCACGGCCGACGTTGGTAATATAGAAAGCTCCCCAGACAATGTCTTGGTTCGGCGTCACTACCGGATCGCCGGTGGCCGGCTTTAGGAGGTTATGGCTTGAGAGCATAATATCACGGGCTTCGGCAATGGCTTCTTCGGTCAAGGGGACATGAACGGCCATTTGGTCGCCGTCAAAGTCAGCGTTAAACGCCGTACAAACCAAAGGATGGATCTGTAAAGCCAAACCTTCAATGAGAATCGGCCTGAACGCCTGGATGCCGAGACGATGCAAGGTCGGAGCGCGATTTAAAAAAACATAAGCGCCCTTAATGATATCTTCAAGAATGTCCCAAACCTCGCCTTTGCCAGACTCAATAAAACGGGAAGCGCTCCGAACATTATGGACGATTTCTTTGTTGATTAATCGTGAAATAATAAAAGGCTTAAAGAGCTCCAGGGCCATGCGCTTAGGCAAACCGCACTGGTCCAATCTTAAATTCGGATTCACCACGATAACGCTCCGGCCGGAATAATCCACCCTTTTACCCAGTAAATTCTGCCTGAATCTGCCCTGTTTGCCTTTTAACGAATCGGCTAATGATTTAAGCATTCTTTTCTGCCCGGTGGATGCCACCACGGTCTTTCCGTGCCTGATGGAATTATCAATCAAAGCGTCAACTGCTTCTTGCAACATTCTTTTTTCATTGCGGCAAATTACCTCGGGAGCGTTCAAATCTATCAATTGCTTGAGACGATTATTGCGGTTGATGATGCGGCGATATAAATCATTTAAGTCGGAAGTGGCAAATCGTCCGCCATCAAGCGGCACCATCGGACGGAGATCCGGCGGTATCACCGGCACGACTGTCAAAATCATCCACTCGGGCCGCAAATTATTGGCCTTTAGACTCTTTAATAATTTCAAGCGCCTGACTAATTTATCTTTTTTGGAATCAATCGCGCCGGCCAGTTCTTTTTCCAAAGCCGGGATCAACTTGTCGTAATCGATTTTTTCCAATAATTTCCTTACAGCATCGGCGCCGATATCAGCGGTAAAAATATGGCCATACTTCAAGCTTAAATTTTGGTATAGGCTCTCGGAAATGATAGTTAGCGGTTTCAAATCTTTCAACTCTTTTTGCGCCTGATCAAAGGCCTGCTCCAAATTATCCAATTTATCATTCTTTATTTTCTCCAAAGCCTCGATTTCATCTCTTAAGCTGCTTTCAATCTCAAATTCACTCTTGCCTTGAGTCAATAGTTTGCCCTTTTTATTTTTGATTTCGCCTGTCTGCTTCTGCCAGTCAGCTTCAATGGATTTTCTTTTGTTCTTATATTCCTGCTTGATTTGCTCAATCGTCGCCAAGCGCAATTCTTCATTAACATCGGAAATAATGAAGCTGGCGAAATAAACCACTTTTTCCAGCGCTTGCATGGATAAATCCATAATCAAACCAATTTTAGAAGAAGTACCTCTAAGAAACCAAATATGAGAAACCGGGGCCTCCAGTTTGATGTGGCCCATGCGCTCGCGCCTAACCAAGCTCCTGGTTACTTCCACGCCGCATTTATCGCAGATAATGCCCTTATAGCGGATTTTTTTGTATTTGCCGCAATAGCACTCCCAGTCTTTTGACGGACCAAAAATTTCTTCCGCGAACAAACCGCTCTTTTCCGGTTTTTGCGTCCGATAATTTATGGTTTCCGGCCTGATAACTTCGCCGTGCGACCAAGCCAAAATCGCTTCAGGCGAAGCTAATTTTAATTTGATAGCGTCAAAATCAGTGGTTTTTATTGGATTCAGCATACTGGTATAATATTTAAAATATATTTTAAAAAAAATTTATTCTATTTTACCAAATACGTACTGATTGCTTCGTTCCAAATTTTCCATTAACTCATTGGGGGTTTAAATATTGAAAATTATTTATCCCTTCTTTCCTCAAAATTTTGTCTTCTCTCCCCTTCTCCCATGGGCTTGTCATCGCCCTGGCGTTCCAAGTCAATCACCTGATCTCCTTGCATCAGCTCCACGTCCAGGCATAAACCTTTTAATTCCCTTACTAACACATTGAATGATTCCGGGACATTTATCTTTCTGATCGGTTCGCCTTTGATAATTGACTCATAAGCCTTGCTTCTGCCCGGAACATCGTCTGATTTTATGGTCAAAATTTCCTGCAAGCAATGCGCCGCGCCATAAGCTTCCAACGCCCAGACTTCCATTTCGCCGAAACGTTGGCCGCCGAATTGCGCTTTGCCCCCCAAAGGCTGCTGTGTGATCAAAGAATACGGCCCGATAGAACGTTGATGCATCTTATCTTCAACCATATGGTTAAGTTTCAACATATATTGATAGCCAACTACTATTTTGTGGTCATAGGCTTCTCCGGTCTTGCCGTCAAAAAGAGCAATCTTGCCATCGGCCGGCAAGCCGGCTTTTTTCAGCTCCTCTTTAATCTGCTCTTCGCTCATGCCGTTTAGCGATGGCACCGCCACCTTATAATTCAATTTCTTGGCGGCAAAACCCAGATGAGTTTCTAAGAGCTGACCCAGGTTCATTCTGGAAATTACGCCCAAAGCCGACAAAATTATATCAATCGGCGTGCCGTCAGCCTGATAAGGCATGTCTTCAACCGGTACGATTCTGGAGATAACGCCTTTATTGCCATGCCGGCCGGCCATCTTGTCGCCGATCTGAATTTTTCTTAAATTAGCCACCGTTACCTGAATGGACTGGATAACGCCGGCAGACAATTTGTCTCCGTCTTCGCGGGAAAAGATTTTAATGTCCACCACTTTGCCATGTTCGCCATGCTCCAAATAGAGTGATGAGTCTCTAACGTCTTTGGCTTTTTCTCCAAAAATCGCCCGCAAGAGCTTCTCTTCGGCCGACAACTCCGTTTCGCCCTTAGGCGTGATTTTGCCGACCAAAATATCGCCCGAAGAAACTTCGGCGCCGATGCGGACAATGCCGCGCTCATCCAAATCTTTCAGCTTCTCTTCGCTGATATTGGGTATGTCGTTGGTGATTACCTCCGGCCCGAGTTTGGTATCGCGGACATCAATCGTGTAATGCTCGATATGGATTGAAGAATAAAGGTCTTCTTTTATCAGCCGCTCGGAAATGATTATGGCGTCTTCATAGTTAAAGCCTTCCCAGCTCATGAAAGCGACTAAAACATTGCGCCCCAGCGACAATTCGCCATGATCTATGGCCGAACTATTTGTTAAAACATCTCCCGCCTTAACAGCATCGCCCCGATTTACAATCGGCCGCTGATTTATGCAGGTTGAGGCGTTGGAACGTAAAAACTTCTCTAAAACATATTTGCTGATCTTGCCGGATTTATCTTTAACTTCAATGTAACCGCCGTCAACTCTAACGATTTCTCCATCTTTTTCCGCTAAAACAATATGGCCGGAATCAGCGGCCGAACGCGCCTCAATGCCGGTGCCCACGATCGGCGCCTCGGCCGTAATCAACGGCACCGCCTGCCGCTGCATGTTCGTTCCCATCAAGGCTCTGATGCCGTCGTTATGTTCCAAAAAGGGAATTAAAGAAGTGGCTACCGAAACAATCTGGTTCGGCGCCACGCCGATTAAATCTATCTTTTCCACCAATTCCATGGCCGGTTGGCCGTATTTTCTTGCCTCGGCTTTTTCCACCATAAAATGCCCATCCTTATCGAGCGGCGTGGTCGCGGAAGTGGTAATATATTTTTCTTCTTCAAAAGCGTCGAGATAAATAATTTTGTCAGTGACTACCGGCACAATCGGCACGGTTACATGCGGGAGTTTTTCTTTAAGCCTGCGGGCGGTTTCTTTATTAATCACTTCGCCGGCCTTAACGATCAATTTGCCTTTCACTTCTTCCGAGCCGGCCTCGGTTTTTTTAATTTCATAAATATTTTCGCGCGCGGTTTTGCCTTCGGTAATTTCCGGCTGATTAGGAACGTCATGTAAAACCACCTGATAAGGCGCTTCAATAAAGCCATAGCTGTTTAATCTGGCATAACTGGCTAAATGGCCGACCAATCCGATATTCGGGCCTTCGGGCGTGGCGATCGGGCAAATGCGGCTGTAATGAGTAGTGTGCACGTCGCGCACTTCAAAACCGGCGCGCTCGCGAGTAAGACCGCCCGGCCCCATGGCCGATAGCCTTCTTTTATGCTCAAGTTCGGCCAAAGGATTGGTCTGATCCATAAATTGCGATAACTGCGACGACATGAAAAATTCTTTGACTACGCTAATCACCGGCCGCGCGTTAATCAATTTGTTCGGCGTTAGATTCTCAATCTCCATAATACTCATTCTGTCTCTGATAATTCTTTCCATTCTGGCCAGCCCGACCCTGAATTTATTTTGAATTAATTCTCCCACCGCCCTGACGCGGCGGTTGCCTAAGTGGTCAATATCATCTTCTTTGTCCTGAGTAATATTCAGCCTGACGACTTCTTTGACGATCACTACCAAATCCTCTCTCCTTAAAACTCGGTTGGCTTTATTATTCGGCACATCCAGCCCGAATTTTTTGTTCATCTTATAGCGCCCGACGCGATCAAAATCATAACGGTCAAACCGGAAAAACATGGAATGAATCAGCTGCCTGGCATTATCCGTGGTAGCCAAATCTCCCGGTCTGATTCTTTTATAAACTTCCTTTAAACCTTCGGCTTCGTTTTTGGCCGCATCTTTCGCCAAGGTGGCTTCAATGAAACCCAAGAGGCTGGCATTGTCAATTTCCCCCGGTATGCTCGTATCTTTACTGGCGGCGGTAAAAAGCTGCTTGATTTCTTCATCGGAAGAATATCCGAAAGCTCTAAATAAAGAAGTGATGGCGACTTTTCTCTTGCGGTCAATCCTCACCCAGATAACATTATTCATGTCTGTTTCTATTTCCAGCCAAGCGCCGCGGTTAGGTATCACTTTGGCTCCATAATATTTTTTGCCTTTGATAAATTCCGAAGTAAAAATAACCCCGGCGCTGCGGATCAGCTGGGAGACCACGACTCTTTCAATACCGTTAACAATAAAGGTTCCGTTGTTGGTCATTAAAGGAAAATCTCCCAAAAACACCTCCTGCGTCACCGTTTGACCGGTTTTTTTGTTGGCCAGCCTAACCTTCACTCTTAAAGAAGCTTCATAGGTGATATTTTTCGCCTTGCTTTCGCTTTCATCAAATTTCGGTTCATCAAGATAATAATCTTCAAAATATAATTCTAAATCACGGCCGATAAAATCAGTCACCGGAGAAATTTCCTGGAACAGATCGGCTAGACCTTCGCGAAGAAACCAATTGTATGAGTCTTTTTGTATTTCAATTAAATCGGGCAAACCGATTGAAGCTTTGGTTTCATTAAAAAATTGCCTTGTGCTGAGCTTGTCGAAGTCGCGCGCCGCTGATTTTATTTTCATGGTCATAAAAATAATTTATCTATATTTAAAAATAACAAAAAATCTCAATCGAGCTTATTGTTGAGTTTAACGGGAATATTTAATTGGTGAGATAAGTTTTCACTTATTTTAAATTAAAATATGTGATAATTTAAAAAGCATGGAGATTTTAATTTTTGATAACAAAAAAACGGCCAGACACATAAATTCCCTTCCCGCTTAGATTCTTTCATGGCGGAGCCGTTTTGATTTTATATTTGCTGTAGATTTTATTTGAATAACATCTGGAGGCAAAAAACACCAAATGTTAGCCGGATAAAAACTTATTAAATACTAGCAACTATTTATTTCCTTGTCAAGCCTTTTTTTGACAATTTTTATCAAAAAGTCAAGGTTATTTTGTTTTATTT
Organism: Patescibacteria group bacterium; assembly: GCA_028707005.1. Lineage (GTDB taxonomy): Bacteria > Patescibacteriota > Patescibacteriia > Patescibacteriales > GWC2-42-12 > GWC2-42-12. The sequence continues at coordinate 25,649 of JAQTVB010000009.1, read as the reverse complement.
AAAATTAGCCTTAATATTTAATCTGTCCGCATATCCGCCGGAGTTCTATTTTGATTTATCCACAGCAACATCATGGAAGAAATAATTTTTTAAAACCAACTGCTAAGCGGCGAGAGGCTCAAAAATTAATCTTTTATCCCCTGCTAATCTGCCAGCTTCGCCAATTCTTCCCTTACAACTTGTCGGTCATCCCATTTAATTTTCTTGCCATCGGCAACGCAAATCGCCTGCTCGCTGCCCTTGCCGGTAATCAGCACAATGTCTCCGGCTCGCGCCAGCGACAAGGCCCGGCTGATAGCTTGACGGCGGTCTTCAATTTTAAATAAATCTTGATTTAAAATTTTTCCCACGCTGGCCGCGCCCGCCGCCACCTGGTCAATGATTAATTTCGGATCGTCGTCGTAAGGGTCCTCGTTAGTTACAACCACTATGTAAGCCTGTTCGCCGGCTAAAACTCCCAGCTTAGGACGGCGCGCCACATCCCGACCGCCGCCGGCAGAACCTAGCACATGAATAACTTTAGTATGTTCCAGTTTTAAAATCGTATTATATATTTTTTTTAAAGCTTCCGGCTCATAAGCATAATCAATCACCACGGTAAAATTAGTTGCGGTGATGATTTCCATGCGCCCGGGAATGGCTTTGATTTTTTCCAAGCCGTTTTTAATTTTTTCCCATTTTATCCCTTGGCTTAATCCAAGGCAAACCGCGGTCATGGCGTTGGCCGCGTTATATTCACCCAACAAATTTACTTTTATTTTAACTTTGTCATCAACCGCAAACTCTGTTCCGCCACTATTTGATTCAACATCGCCATATTTAACGATTTGCATTTTATCACCTATCAAATTGGCGCTTTTATTTGTGTATCCCCACTTTTCTTCCGCCCAAAATGATAAAAAATAATCGGCATGCTCGTCGTCAGCATTAACAATGATAGTCTTTTTGACTCTGTTGGCATTAATCTTTTTAAAGCCATTATCGGCTTTAACCACCCGCCCTTTATCATCGGCGTATTTGGTTTTACAACTTTTTAGATGCGCGAACAGCTTGCCTTTGGCCTGCTTATAATTTTCAAAGCCGCCATGCGCTTCAATATGTTCAGGGTAAAGACCGGTGAAGACTAAAACATCGTAATTTATAAAACGATGGCGGAACTGCTCTATGCCCTGCGAAGTCGTTTCCACGATCGCATAGCGGCAGCCGTTTTTCACCATTTTTTTCAGCATCCTCTGAGTAAAAAACCTGCCTGCCATGGTCATCTTCCTGTCGTTCAGCCACTCTTGCCGGCCGTCGTTATAGATGGCGGTTGAAGTAAAGCCGACTTTATAGCCGGCCGCCGCCAAGACCCGAGAAATTATATAAACGCTGGTGGTTTTTCCCATAGTGCCGGTGACGCCGATGACGATCAGCTTCTCGGACGGCCAACCGTACCAATAAGCTGCTAAAGCCGAAAACAGCCAATGATAGATTGGCTGCAGGGCTTTAAACAATTTAACGGGAATATAACGTTTTATTATATGAAGGAGTTTATCCATAATTAAAGAATTTCTAATTATTCTAATTTCTAATTAACCTAATCAAGCGCTAATGACCAAATCCCAATGGCCAACTAAATCCTAAGCCTCAAATCATAATTTATTTTTGAGAATTGAAATTTAGGATTTGACTGGTCATTGGTCACCTGCCTGCCGGCAGGCAGGTTGGGGTTTGGGATTTGATTAGAAATTAGATCAATTAGGTTAATTGGTGATTAGAAATTTTCTTAAAACGTTCTTCTCACTTTCCTCACCATCTTGTAAATCTGGTACCAGCTTTGGTCATAAACCATATCAAACGTGCCCGGATAATTTAGCTCAAAACCGCCAAAACCTTTTTTAAATCTGGTCACCCCCGGCCATTTGGCCTCGTTAATGCCATGAAAATCATAATACTTCTGCCCGCCGGCCTTAGCCAGCTTTATAGCCTGCCATTGCAAAAGATATGGCGCCATCACATTGCGATCTTCATCCGCCGATCCGCCATGCAGATAAGTTGCCGTATCGCCAAAATAAGACACCAGGGCGGTCGCCAAAAGTTTACCCTTATATTCGGCAAAAAATAATTTTATCGGGCTGTCGCCAAGTTCAATCATGGTTTGATAATAACTCCGGCCGTGCGGCCTGAATTTGTCCCGATCGCTAGTCTGGTCTAAAAGCCGCCAAAATTCTTCAAATTTATTTTTGTCCCCGGTGATTATTTTTACCCCCCGCTTTACCGCCAGACTAATATTATATCTGGTTTTAGGATGCATGGCGCGCAATAATTCGTCTTCGGATGATTTAACCAAATCCAACAATAAAGTCTTGGACGGCTGAACATCAATGGTTTTAACGGTCCGCGATTGATAATCGGATTGATGAAGCGGATCAAATCTTAAAAACATAATGCCTTCATCTTCAGCCAGCTCTTTGATTTTGCCGAACAGTAATTTCATGATCTCTTTTTTGTCGGCGTCCGCGGCGATGATCGGGCCGCGCGCGCAATAAAAATACTTTCTGCCAATCGGCAGTTCCTTGGTAATGACTTTCGCGCTGCCGACCAGCCGGCCGTTATCATCCACAACACCAACGCGCCTCACCTGGCCGCTTACCACTTTCTGAAATTCCCCCCATTGCCAGGATTGTAAGAATTGACTCATAGGTTGCGCGCCCACAAAGTCGTTTAATTGTTTTTTGTCGGTTATTTCGATAATTTGCATATTGTTTTTTCTGCCTTAATAAAAATCATTAATTAGCATAAACCACGCTTTTTACTTCCCCAGCCTTTTTAGCGCCTGTCTGATTCTTTCCGAACTGTCTTTTATTTTCACGTCCACGGCGCTTAAAGCTTCCCTGGCGTCTGGCAAAGAATAGCCCAAAGCCATTAGGGCGTCGATTTCATCGCCCGACAAGCCTTGGTTGGATTTACCGGCGCCGCCGTTTAATTTAGCAATTTTTTCTCTTAACTCCAGCACCACTCGGTCAGCGGTCTTTTTGCCAATACCGGAAACTTTAGTCAACAGCGCCGAATCGCCGCGGATAATCGACTCCTTGATATCGTCCACCGCGGCAATCGACATGATGCCCATAGCCGATTTTGGCCCGATGCCGGAAATGCCAATCAGCAGTTCAAATAGCTCCAATTCTTCCCTGCTAGCAAAGCCGTATAAGTTAAGAGCGTCTTCGCGCACTTGCTGATAAATACAAAACTCTTGTTCTTTGCCTACGGCCAGTTTGGCGCTGAACATGGCCGAAATAAAAACCTTGTAGCCGATGTCATGAACATCCACGACCACAAAGTCTTTGCCCTGATTTTTTATTTTACCTTTTAAATATGAAATCATACAAACTATACGAATCTACGGATTATGGAAATTCTGCAAATATGCGAACAACAATTTAGCGATTTCTCCTTATATTTTTTTCGCCTGTTCGCATTATACTATCATTTTTACATAACTAGCCCGAAGATGCAATCAAAATTGCCCCCCACCGCGATATAGTAAGGAGCAATTTATTATATCAACAATTTTTTCTAAAACTATTGCTTCACTTTCGCTTCCAAAACTTTAATGCGCTCATTCAACTGCTGGATATACACATGCGCCTTTTCCAGCTCTTCCAAAACTCCGCGCTCCCTTTCCCCCCAATTGACTATGTCTTGCCCATTTTCATCTTTCACGCCAACCGGTACGGCTCTAAGATGCTTGTTCAGCCACATAAAGTCCGCATGTTCATCAATAGATTCTAAGCTATAACCTGGTTCAAAAACATAATCAGCGTGCAGTGAAGCGCCGCGCTGATAGATGGCACCGTTAACGTCTAATTTGCCTAAAGGGTTGGTTGTGCCGATGCCGACATTGCCGCCGTTCGGCACTAAAAGAGTGGTTCCGTTTTGCAGCGACACTATAAACCTAGTATAAGCGCTCGCGCCGCCCGTGGGGTAACCCCAAACCACAAAAGATTGCTGGCCGTTTTGTAGTCCGGAAGTGCTTTCAGTGTCAAGCCTGAAGATACCCCCGGTCCTAGAATTATCTCTTGTCCCTACTTGCGGCACGTTTATGCCAAAAGAAAGGATATCGCCATTAGTATTCACTTGCTCTGACACTAAGCCTTGAGGAATCGCCGCATTATTGCCGAAGATAATTCCGGTTTTTGTAGTTGCGGCGGCATTGGTTGGTGTTGAATCAAACAATTTCAATCCGTTTACGTCCAAGCGTGCCCCTGGCGTAATCGTCCCGATGCCGACGTTGTTGCCGACTACCGCCATGCTAGCCGCTCCGCTCCCCCGATTAAATAGGATATTGTTTGATTCCGATCTAAAGACCGTATCGCCTACCACGGCAGAGGCAGAAAAATCGCCGGCATGCCCCGCCAGAGCCCAATACCCTTTGATTGCGCCGGCATTGGCCAAACTTAAGCCGGTGGCAGAAGTGCCCCCGACGTTGTCTAATTTTAAGTTATTAGCAATGCCAGATGCGACAATGGTCGCCGCGCCATTCACCTGCAAGCCGGTGGAAGAAGCGATGCCGACTACTTCTAATTTAGTGTTCGGATTGGTAGTCCCGATGCCGACGTTGCCGCTGATATAGCCGGTGCCGCTGATATCCAAAGTGGCGGCCGGAGATGAATAACTACCATAACCTGCCCGAATTTTATTTTTAACCCAGGCATTACCGCCTGTCGTTACGCCAAAAAGCTGACCGCTAGTATGATTTAAGGAAAAAAATTCATTTTCATAACCGCTGCGGACATCAATCCTAAAATAGCCCAGAGGATAAGAATCATTATGGTAACCAAGCTGATCGAAGTTGGTGCCGAAAGAAATCAGCTGGCCGCCGACTTCCGTGCTTAAACCCGTTGCCAATTGCGGCGCATCAGTATCTTTAAAAACTACTGACGGCCAATACCCTTCCCCATAAATAATCGGAATGTCGGCAATAGCATTGCTAATTTGTTCAGTCGCCCGAAAAGAAATCGCTGGTGTGAAGCCAAATTGCAAATCGTTATTTGCCAATAGCGGCGCGCCCACCTGCAACGGCCTGATAGGAGCGTTGGCGCCAATGCCCACGTTGCCGTTTTTTAAAACTGTCAGGGCGTTAGAGGGGGTGCTGGAGCCGATGCCGTTGCCGATCTCAAAAATCGGCTCAGTCGCTACCCAGTTATCAGGCGTGCCTGTGGCGATATTATATGAGCCGATAACTGTCTCTCTTTGACTCTGCGCCTTAACTCCATAGCCCATGGCCAAAGAATACTGGGCGGAAGCGGTTGATCTATAACCCAAGGCGGTGGAAAAAAAGCCTGAAGCGGTAACATTGCCTCCGCCCAGCGCCACAGCGCCCGATTGTGAGGCAACCGAATTAAAGCCAAAGGCCGTGGAATAAATGCCGGAAGCGGTGGTAGAATTGCCAATCGCTATGGAATGGTCGCCAATATTAGCGTCATCCCATTGACTGCCATCGACCGAACCGGCTCTAAAAGCTTTTTTGCCGGGAATCCACATTAGGCGCGTACCCGCTCCCGAAATCGGAGTAGTGCCGTTAGTGCCAGTGAAAAAAACGGTTCCACCGTCAGTCACGCTGACGATCGTACTATTAGCGCTATTATTAACCTTTAAATTAGCCGAGCCAGCGCCATCAGAATTTATGCGCAGCTGCAGACCATCATAAGAATTAATATAAAAATCATTATTCGCCTGATGATCAAAAATCTGGCCGTTAATCGCTAAATTGTTGGTAGTGGTGGTGCCACGGTTGGTTACGGATTGCAAGGTGTCGCTTGAGGCCGTCAACGCCTGCCAAACAGCCAAGCCGTTGGCGTCAGAAGTAAGCACTTTGCCCGCGCCCGGAGTGCCGCCGGTAATTTTCACCTGGCCGGCGACTTCCAACTTGGCGCCCGGGTTGACTATACCAATGCCCACGTTGCCGTTTTTTAAAACCGTCATGGCATCAGCCCGGCTAACGTCGCCAGTGCCAATACCGATTTGAAAAATCGGTTCAGTGGCCACCCAGCTGGCAGCCGTGCCTGTGGCGACGTTATATCGGCCTAAAGCTAAAGAAGTGAAACTTTCCGCTTTAGTTCCAAGACCCATGGCCGCGGAATAAGACCCGGAGGCCGCGGTTTGAGAACCAAAAGCCACAGAATAAGACCCAGAGGCGATAGTTGAATATCCTAAGGTGGAGGCGGAAAAACCTGAAGCAGTTGTATTATAACCCAGCGCCATGGAATAAGCGCCTGAAGCCAGCGAGTAAACCCCTAAAGCCGTAGAACTTATGCCCGAAGCGGTTGCTCCACCGCCTAGCGCGGTAGAACCGGCTCCCGTAGCGCTTACTCCATACCCCAAAGCGGTGGCATTGGCGCCGGTGGCGGCCGCGAAAGCTCCTAGGGCGGTAGCATAAGTCGTGGAAGCGATAGTAGAATAGCCGATAGCGATGGAATTATTGCCAATGTATCTGTCGTCCCATTCACTGCCAGTGACGGCTCCGACCCGGAAAGCGGCTTTGGCCGGAATCCACATCATGCGCGTTCCCGCTCCCGACGCCGGCGTTGTGCCGCTAGTGCCGTTAAATAACACCGCGCCGTCTTGCACTTGCAGTTTGGCGGCGGGATTAATTACGCCCACCCCGACGCTGCCGGTAACCCAGAGGCCGGGATTGGCAGCGCCGGCAGTGTTTATCCATAAAGACCCTTGTTTGGCCTGGACACTGTTGCCGGCATTGAGCGGCGCGTCACAGCCCGGTTCTCCGCTTATGCAATTAGGCACGGCAGGTGGAGGATTATGCAAAGGCGCGGTCCAGTCGGCTAAGAGGGACTGGAAAGCAAGAGATAAGCCTAAAGTAAAAATTACGGCAAAACTAAATAAGAAAAAAATTCTAAAATGTTTGCGGCTCATATGATTAACAAAATAAATTTATTGATCAGGCAAAAATACCAACAACCAGCCTCTTGGTAAACTACCCCGCGGCAGAGACCGCGGCGTTAAATTATTATTTCATTTTACTATTGGCTTCTTCCAGCATTTTCTGTATTTCCGCGGCTTGTTTTTGATCGGCTTTAATCTGCTCCGGCGTCCGGCTATTCAATTTCTCTTGAAGTCTTTGGTTGGCCACGGCCTCGGCCGACTTGATGGCGTCAATGCTGGCGCCGCCAAATTTATTTTTGCCCTGTTCTATGATCGCTTCAACGGCTTGCTGGGCCGTTGCGTCTTTTTGCTCTTCTGTTTCGGCCGGAGTTAAAGCTTCATCGGTTTTCTTGAAAGAGCCGGCCTCTCCGGTCGTCTTAATCAAGCCTCCACCCGTTCTGTCCTGTTGTTTTTCTATGTATAAAAAAGTAAAAATCATTACAATGATAATAAAAAAAATCAAAATAATCATAATGGCCTTTTTGGGCGTCATATAAATATATACGAATTACAAATCCATTACCTGCCTACCTGCCTACCGGACAGGCAGGCGAATTTACGAATAAAAAATTTGCCTGGCTTCGCCAGATCTCGCGCAGCGATGATAAATTTGTGTAAGATCTGTAATTAATATCCTCTTTAGTGAATTAAACTGCTCACTGCTCTCACTAATTTGCTTACTCCTCTTTTTTTATCCAGCTCAAGAAAAAGCGCGGTCCAGGAAGAAATCTGGAAGACCGATAAAGCGGCGCCGCCGGCAACCACAATGAATAAGAAACAAACCAAAGCCAAGACGACGATCAGCCAGGAGCCAACCGCTGAAAAAGAATAAAAGAAAATCAGCCCTAAAAATAAAAATGGCACCGCCAACGTTAAAATCGCTAAAAATATGGCTAAGCCGATCAGTATGTCAATAACGAAAAGAATGACCGCCATTTCCAGGCTGATGAGCCAATTGTTTTTAAACAACCTCCAGGCTTTCTTCAGCGCCGAGCCGACTTTTTGCTTATAAACCACCGCGTAAGCGATGGCGTATTTTACGATAAAAGATAAAATTAGCGCCGCCAGCGCCGCCAGCGCCAAAGCGAACGCATAAAATAGAGCGGCGACAAAGCTGGCGCGGAAAAAAATCAACGGTATGCTTACTGCCAAGAATAAAATATAAACCGCCGCTTTAACTATAATATTCAAAATTAATACCGGCCAAAAATTTAAAATTCCCGCATTCAGGCCGTCTTTGAAAGAAAGCTGTTTTTTATTTATGAGCGCAGCCGAGCCGCTTACCAAGGCCGCCTGCGAAACCACCACTAGCCAGATTAACAGCAACGTCGCGGCCAGAATCGCTAAGGCCATGATCAAAAAAACAACCATATTTAAAGTGTCGTGGGTAAATAAAAAACCGATATTAGTAAAAGTCTGCCTGCTGAAGACGCCTGTTGAGGCTAGGTTTTGCCAAGCGGGAAAAAGCAACCGGCCGGGATCGCCGCCCGCGTTGTTAAGCAAAATTTTCATTTCCCCGCCGCTACCCAAAAAAGCGGCAAAAATGCCGAACCACCAGAGATGCTTATTGTTCCAAGTTGAAACCAAAGCTTGCTTTAAAATATCGCGATAGAATGTCATAATTCCTCCTTTAAGAGTTTTAAAAATTAAATTTTCAACTTCCCCGCGGAGCTGTTAAAAACAACCAAAATAAAAATATTACGATTTGCGCTAATTGTCTAGGCTAATTTTATTTAAATTTTCGACGAGGATTGTTTGAGCCCCCACCATTTTTCTTTGTTTTGTCCCAAACTCAACAATTGTCTGATGACTTTTGCGCCTACTACAGAGTAGACGAAAAGCACTAAAAAAATGGTGTGGGCGAGTTCCGCAGGAGAAAATTTAAATAAAGTTAGCCTAGCGAGATTATCGTCAGAACCTGGCGCAATTTATAAGAATATTATACCACAACTCTCTATTTGGCGACAGACGATTCTGGCTTAACCTTTTTTCCCACAATTTGCTCAAATTCTTCCTTCTCTAAAGTCTCTCTTTCCATCAAAGCGGCCACAATTTTCTCTAAAAAGTCGCTCTTGGTCTTAATAACGCCCTTGGCTTGATGCGCCGCCACATCAATAAAGCTGGAAATCTCTTTATCAATCTGTTCGGCGATTTTTTCGCTATAATCCCTCTGCTCGTGTATCTCTCGGCCCAAAAAAATCATTTCCTCTTTATCGCCGAAGGTGCGCGGACCCAACGTTTCGCTCATGCCATAGTCGGTGATTAACTTTCTGGCCAAGCCGGTGGCGCGCCTTAAATCAGAAGTAGCGCCGGTAGTCACTTCGCCAAAAATTTCCTGTTCAGCCACATAGCCGGCCAATAACACCGCGATCTCTTCCAAGTATTCGGTCTTGGAATACATGTGCTTGTCTTCAAGCGGCAGCTTCAAAGTATAGCCGCCGGCCTGGCCACGGGCGATAATGGAAACCTTTTGCACCGGATCGGTTAAAGGCAAGAAATGCGCGACGATAGCATGGCCGGCCTCATGATAAGCGGTGGTCTTTTTTTCTTTATTGGACAAAATCCGCGACTTTCTTTCCGGGCCCATCATGACTTTTTCCACTGAATCAAAAATATCTTCCATGCTGATAATTTTTCTGTTTTTCATGGCCGCTAAAATCGCGGATTCATTCAAGAGATTGGCCAAATCGGCGCCGGTAAAACCCGGCGTTCTTTCCGCCACCCTTTTTAAGCTTACCTCTTTGCCCAAAGGCTTCTTTTTGCTGTGCACTTTTAAGATGGCCTCGCGATCAGCTAAATCTGGCTCATCTAAAATTACGCGCCGGTCAAAGCGTCCGGGCCTTAACAGCGCCGGGTCCAAAACATCCGGACGGTTAGTAGCCGCCAGGACAATGACGTTAGTATTGGGGTCAAAACCGTCCATTTCCACCAGAATCTGATTGAGGGTTTGCTCGCGCTCATCATGCGAACCGCCCAAACCCGAGCCGCGTTTGCGGCCCACCGCGTCAATTTCATCAATAAAAATAATGCAAGGCGCGCTTTTCTTGGCCCGGCGGAATAAATCCCTTACCCGAGAAGCGCCCACGCCCACGAACATCTCCACGAACTCCGAGCCGGACAAACTGAAAAACGGCACGTTAGCTTCTCCGGCTACCGCTCTGGCCAGGAGAGTTTTACCCGTGCCGGGCGCGCCTAACAGCAAGACGCCGCGCGGCGTACGCGCGCCCACCTCGGAGAATTTTTGCGGATTTTTTAAAAATTCCACCACCTCCTTTAACTCTTCTTTGGCCTCCTTTACCCCGGCCACATCCTTAAAAATCACTTTGTCTTTGAATTCCCGGCCGATTTCTTTGGCCTGTGATTGGCCGAACATCATGGCCTTGGAATTCGCTCCCTGCACCGAACGGAGCATGAAGTAAATAAATACACTGATCAAAATAAAAGGAATCAAAAACGGCAAAATCACGCCCAGCCAATAGTTCAAACCGGTTTCATCCTTCACTTCTATCTTTATCGCCGCCACCTTGGACGGATCTATATTATAATCTTTAACAATTTGGGAAAAAGTGTCGCCGGCTTCTTTTTTCACTACTTCTGACTGGCCCTGCTTTAATGTCACTTTGATTTCATTACCCGTTATCGCCACCTGGCTAATCTCTTGGTCATTAATCTGCTTGATTAAAGTATCAATACCCACCACTTCGCTTTTCTGGCCATTGCCGGAAAAATAGCTGAAAACCGCGGCAATCAGCAAAAAGGTCGTAAAAAATATCAAAAAATTCTTGATTAAATTTTTCATAGCTCTATCATTAAAACTCTTAGTGATTGATGTAAAAATTATATAATAAAACGCTTTATTTTGCAAACAAAAGTAAAAACGCGCCGTAGCGCGTTTTTACTTGTTATTTATCTTTCTTCTTTTTTTCAGCCTTATGTTTGGTGCCGGCACTTTCAGCTTTTTCTTTTCCGCCAGAGGCAGATCCGCCCGGGGCGGACTTAACGCCGGTCGCTGCGCTTTTCTCTTTCTTGGCTTTCTTGACCTTAGGCTTCTTTTCCTCTGTCTGTTCCGCCGGAGCAATGGCCGGAGTCTCTGCCGCCTTGGCCGCACCCTCCCCTTTTTCTATAATCGCCAAGCCCAAGCGATGCTCTCTCGGTTCGATAGAGACCACGGTGAAGTCTCTCTTCTCGCCCATCTTAAAAGTTTCGCTGATTTTTTGCCCCGGCTTAAGCCCAAGCTGGCTGATATGCGATAAGCCATGGATATCTTTATCCAATTCAACGAACAGGCCGAAGGGGTTAACTTTCAAAATCGTGCCGCCAACGGTCTGGCCAACCTGGTACTTTTTATCCACGTCATGCCAGGGATCGGCTAAAAGTTTTTTGGCGGATAAAAAGATTTTTGAGCCTTCAATGGAAATGATTTCCGCTTTGATTTTATCGCCCACCTTGAATAAATCGGCCGGATCGTCAATCCTTTGCCAGGCCAACTCGCTGATATGAATCAGGCCTTCCAGGTTTTCGCCGAAACTCAAGAAAACTCCAAAATCGGTTAAAGCGGTCACCGAGCCGGTCACAATGCTGCCGACTTTATATTGAGAAATAATATCCTTTTGTTTTTCCTGCCAGGCCTCTTTTTCGCTTACCACCAATTTTTCTTCTTTCTGATCCAAGGCCATGACCTTGACTTCAAAATCGGTGCCGACAAAGGATTTGAGCTTATCTAAAATCTTGCCTTTGTCGCCGCCGTTAACGCGCGGATAATTCTCCGGCGCCAGCTGGGAAACCGGCAAAAATCCTTGGATTTGGGCGAAACTTACCAACAGCCCGCCCTTATTGGCGTCGTTGATCTTTACCTTTAAAATTTTTCTGTTTTCAAAGGCGTCAACCAAAGTGTTCCAGGCTTTAAGCTGGCCGGCGCTCCGGAACGACAATTCCAGCTCGCCGTTTTCGTTTTCTTCTTCAATGATTGTCGCTTCAACTTCGTCGCCCGGCTTGAGCTTGGCGTATTCTTCGGCTTCAAAATAAAGTTCGCGGCCCCGAACCACGCCGGTAGCCACGCCGCCGATATCCAGCTTGACTTCGGCTTTGGACGCGGCCAAAACTGTTCCCTTGACGATGTCGCCGGCCGCCGGAATGCTTGTATTTTCCTTGTCCAGCAATTTTTGAAAATTCTCTTTGCTGGCTTCGTCAAATTTCATGTCATCGGGATTAACCGGACCTTGGTTATTATTATTTTTTGTTTCTTCTGTCATAAATTTTACAAATAAAAAAATGCGCCTAACCTTCCCCCGCTTCTCCGGCGGACCAGGAAAGTCTCTCGGCCACCTTTCGCCAAGAGCTGAATTAAAGGTGAAATATTTAAAACTTATTTAATTATACACAATCCTGCAATAAAATCAAGGGGCTAATATTCGGCATAATCCGCCCGCCAATTAAAGAGGGGCGGTTTCTTGCTCTCTGGTTAAACTGTCTTTGATCTGTTTTAAATACCCGGCGCAAAGGCTTTTGTCCGCTTCTGATCCGGTCAATTCAAAAATTAAATTATTACTCCGGAAAGGAATTATCATTTTTCTAGTGTCAGCGGCTTCTCCTCCCGCCTTGTCGGCCCTTACGTAATAATGCTTGATTTCGCATTTTTTACCGCCGTCCGCCATGATGTAAAAACTAAGATTCTTCGCGCCCGCGGTCTCAAACCCCTTGGGCAGGACAAAGCCATAGCCTAATATTACGTTATCAATAATCACTTTGCCGTCTTCCGCCACGGTCATGGCATAGGGCGAAGCCTGATGGATTATCTGCGAGCTGATCCAATCCACGCTTTCTTCCCTTACGAGAAAATACCACATGATAAAAATATTGGCGAAAGTGGCGATAAATAAAATGACGATTTTATTGTAATAATTCGGTCGGTTCATGATAACATTTTACCTTGTTTCTTGTTTCCGGGCAATAATGGCCAACAAAAAGGGCGATGTTTCCATCGCCCAAAGGTCAGCTCGGGATTTTTCACCCTTTTCCGGGACGGCTTACGCGCCCACGAGTCACCCCCTGCGGGTGAGCCGCTACTCTTATTTGTTGCTGGGAAGCTTTGAAAATCAAAGCGATTCTATTGGGGCCAGAGAACGGCCCAACCACGGCGGCAATAAAACCTTACTCCCTTACAATGGCCCGCTCTAACCTATCCGGAAGATATCCGTGTGATTAGGGAAGGTCATAAAAAGGAGTAAGGCTTTTTAGTTTATCTGAATTTGTGCCTTTGTTATTTTATTGCCCGCAACCGGCCGCGGCGCCGCTGGAATCAGTGCCCGCGCCAAAACCGGCCGAGGGGGAAGCGCCGGATAATTTTTTGGAACATTCGGCCGGCGCATTGTTGAAAGCCTCGCAGATGCCGGCCAAATAGCTAGCCGCGTCCCGGCCGGCGCTTGATTGCACTCCGTTGATGACCAGCGTCGGACTGCCTTCCACGCCATAGTTGTTGCTCAAATCAGAGTCAGTTTTATAATAACCCTTGGCTTTGCCGGCGACGCAACTGGTTAATTTCGCCTGATTAACTCCGGTTTGAGCTACGCATTTAGCGCTGTCGCCCTGGATCACGAAGCAATTTAGATATTGGCTATATTTGGCGGCCTGCTCTTCCCTGATGCAGATTTGACTGTAGGTTTCCTGCTCCTCTTGATCGCCATGCATGAAATAATGGACAAAACGTATCTTGGCGTCAACTTTGTTGCCTAAAGCGGCTAAAGCGGGCAGAATGCCTTTCTCCGCCTGCAAGCCGTAAGGACAATAAGTCATGACAAATAATTCCACTTTCGGCTTGTCGGTTTTGGGCACGGCGGTATTTTGCGCCTGTTCGCCGGCCACAGCGCCGGTTTGGGCGGCCTGTTGAGCGGCCTTGTCTTGAGCCAGTTTGGCCATATCCATGCCGGTTTCAAAAAATTTGCTTCCGTCCTTGGTCATATAAGAAGTATATTCTTGGCCATTGACTGTAAGATTAATATTATAGACATCGCCTTCCAGAGTGGCGCCATTAATCGTGGCTTTCATGCTGGCCGGCAATAAAGTGTCGTTAAGGAATTTTTCCGCCACCGTTTTCGCTTCTTGCGGCGTAAGTATCTTTTTTGTGTCCTGGCTTAATTTAACCAGAGGAACGCTGCAACCGCCGACCAACAGGGTTAAAACCAAAATTAACATGACCAACCTGCCCGATTTAATAGCTGTTTTTATGGAAAACATAGATTATTTTAAGTTAATTCTTATTTTGTTAGAGTAGCAAATTATTATTAGGAAGTCAAAATTATTTTTCGCTCTTTTGACACTGCGCCCCTCTTACTTTACAATAAAACTATATGAAGCAATCCCAACTTTTCACCAAAACCGAACGTTTCGCGCCTAAAGACGAAGAAACCAAGAACGCCCAGCTTTTAACGCGAGCCGGCTTCGCGGAAAAATTGATGGCCGGAGTTTACAATTATCTGCCTTTAGGACTCATTACTCTGCGTAAAATTGAGCGGATAGTGCGCGAAGAAATGAATCGGATCGGCGGCCAGGAAATTTTGATGCCCATGCTCCACCCCAAAGAGAATTGGCAAACTACCGGCGGCTGGGATAAAATTGATGTCTTGTTTAAAATTAAAAGCCGGACGGAAAAAGATTACGCGCTGGGGCAAAGCGAAGAAGAAGTGGTCACTCCTCTGGTGATGCGGCGCCTGCAGACTTACAAAGACTTGCCGCTCTACGTTTACCAGATTCACTGGAAATTCCGCGACGAGCTAAGAGCCAAGTCCGGACTGTTAAGAGGCCGGGAATTTTTCATGAAAGACATGTACAGCTTTCATGTTGACCAGGCGGACTTTGATAAATTTTATGAAATCGCCAAACAGGCTTATTTGAAAATTTTCACGCGGCTCGGTTTAACCGCTAAAGCGACCGAGGCTTCGGGCGGCAGTTTCAGCCAAAAAATTTCTTATGAATTCATGGTGCTAACCGACGCGGGCGAAGACGACATTCTCTATTGCGACCAGTGCGTTTTTTGCGTCAACCAGGAAATCGCCAAACAAAAAGAGGGCGAGCCTTGCCCGCAATGCAAAAAAGGCAAATTGCGCCGCGCCAAGGCCGCGGAAGTCGGCAATGTTTTCGACCTGGGGCAAAAATACGGCAAAGATTTCGATCTCGGCTTTAAAGACAAAGACGGCGTTAAGCAATATCCGGTCATGGGCTGCTACGGCATCGGCATCTCGCGCCTCTTAGGCGTAATCGTGGAAAAATGTCATGATGATAAAGGCATTATTTGGCCCGAGGCAGTCGCGCCGTTCAAGGTTCATCTTTTGTCGCTGGACCAGGACAAGGCGGCGGAAAAAATTTACCATGATTTGCTAAAAAATAACATAGAGGTCTTATACGACGACCGCCGGGCCAGTCCGGGAGAAAAATTCGCCGACGCGGATTTAATCGGCCTGCCCTACCGCCTGGTGGTAAGCGCCAAATCTTTAAAGAGCGGCGGAGTGGAAATAAAAAAAAGAGGTGAAAATCAGAGCAAAATTGTTAAGATAAAAGACATAATCGAAGGGTTAAAATAAATTTCGCGTTAACATACGGGGCCGTTTCACTTAAAACCACCCTCTTCACGGAGGGTGGTTTTGTTTTAAAAATTTGACTTTATTATATTACCATGCCAATATATCCTTAATGATATTTGTGAGGGCTTCGGCTCTCCCGCGGTTAAATGCATAAAACCGCAGACAAATATCAGGCTAAAAAAAGTTTTCATTGTGTTTCAAGGTCTCCCTCGTGGAAGACTTTTTTTTATTTCCCAGACTTAGTTCGATTGCATCAACAAGTTGGGTGTAAAACTCATCTTTCTTGGCTTGACTTGCCTTATGCAAATTTCTATTTGATAATTTTGTATTCATAATTTATTTCTTATTTTCCTTAACCTCTTATCCCAATCTGCCAAACTCCCCGCTCCCGGAAAGCCGGAATATTCTGCCGGCGAGCCGCGTTAAAAATCGCAGGTGCAGATGGCTTTTGGCCCTTGGCGTAATCAGCCAAATGAACGACCTTTTCTCCCTTAAGATAAGCCAGCCGCTTATGCAAAGATTCAATCAGGGCCAGGGCTAAAACCTTTTCCATCGGCTTGGTATTTTTCTTTTCACGGTAATCGCTAAAAGCCTGATAATAATATTTCTTCTCTTTATTGCAGATAATTAAGCGCGGGAAGCCCAAGCGCAAAAGCTGGCAATTTATCAGCGCCCGGCCGATGCGGCCATTGCCATCGCAGAATGGATGGATAGATTCAAAATCCAAATGGAATTTGGCAATCTTATCAAGAAAGTAGCCGTCTAACTTGCTATTATATTCAATTAAGATTGACTCCATCATTCTCTCAACCTGCTCCGGGGCCGGCGCCACATAAGCGCCCACGCGGACATATTCGCCTTTCTTCCTGAAGCGGCCGGCTATTTTATCATCAATTCCGCCGATCAGCATCTTATGCAATAATAAGATCCACTCTTTATTAAGTTCAGCCGCTGCCGCTTTCTTTCTGGTATATTCAATTACTCGCGCCAAATTTTTCGCCTCATAAACTTCGCGCAAAGACACGTCACGAGATAATTCCATCTCTAAAAGTACTTTCTCCGTCTCCTTTAAAGTCAAGCTGGAGTTTTCTATGGCGTTGGAATTATAGACGTTTTCTGAAATATCAGACTCGTCAAGCAAAGCCAAAAGCGCGTCTTTGCCCAGGCGTTTTTTTTCAAATTCCTGCTTTAAAAGCTGGATTTTATTTTTTATTGGATTAGTTAATGGCATGGTTGTATTTTATATTATTAACGACTTTTTGTCAATATTTAGTGAATTTATCTAAAAATTCGCCTAAATTCACGTTTTTTTAGCAAAAAACCAACTCTCTAGTTCCTAGCTCTAATTGTCCTTTGCTTTACGCCCGCTTTCCTGCTCCCTTGTCCTGCCAAAGGTCTGCTCGTGCAGACAAGTCGCTTTCGTCCGCCTCGGCTACGCTACGACCCGCTTCGCCTCAGCGAGACAGGCCTTTATTAAGAGGAAAAATTAAAACACCTGTGCCGTAAAAACTTCTATTCGCGTGTCCGGATCTTTATAACAACTCGGCTCCAGCCCGGCTTTTTGCCAGCACAGCTCGCTTAAAAATTCCTCCAAGCTCCAGCCGGTTTCGGTCGCCACTTGCGGCAGAAACACTCCCTTGCTGCGGCCCTGGCTGATAACCACTCCGTGCTTACCCGGTTCAATTTTCCGCCAATCATCAATTTTTTCCGGCGCCGACAAAACGCTGATTTCATATTCTAACTCGCCCAGCTCACTTTTCTCCACCGGGTTAAAACGCCCGTCTTCGCTGCAAGCCGCTACCGCCATGTCCCGCACCACTTGCCAGAGCGGCTGGCCGGTCGGCAGGATCTGGCCGATACAGCCGCGCAATTGGCCGTTTTTATTCAAGGTCACGAACGCGCCTTGCTTCTGGTTTAATCTTTCGTCAGCAACATTATATTCCGGAATTTTTCCATTTTCCACGAAACTTTCCACCGTCTCCTTGGCAATTTTTAACAATATCTTCTGCTGTTTATTGTTTAATTCCCCCGCCACCACGAACTCCGTTGATGTGGCGCTTGCATTTTCTTTTTTATTTTTTATTTTTTCATTTTTATTTTGGCCGAACGCCACCGCGCCATACCCCACCACCCTTTCTTTGTCCCCGATCGCCGCATCGCCGCTGTTGGCGTATTTTAATATTTCAATCTCGCTCCAGCCGGCCAGTTTGGCTAACTCCAGCACAGTTTTTACCGCGTCAATGCCGCACAACAAGGTTTGCTCGTTGGCGTAGCCAGCGTTTTCCACCATCCGCACATAATTTTCCAGTTCGGCCACGTCGCCGGTTTTTATTTTTTCCAGCGTGCCTGTATCAATTTTTTGGGCGTCGCCATAAGATGGATAATGCGACATATCGGTGGAAATCACTACCAGATCATCTTCGCTTAAATTATCGGCCAGCGCCCGCGCCAACTTTTCATATGTTTCATCATCTTTGTTGCCAAATTCAATGGGCACAATTTTAAATCCATCCTGAAGCGCGGTCTGCAAAAACGGCAGTTGCACCTCCAAATTATGGTCGCTTTGATGCGGCGCGCCGTCAAACTTGATGGCCGCGTCGGCTTGCACCAGCTTCTTGGCCAGCGCTTTGTCTACCGCCACCTCGCCCAGCGGCGTGCTCCAGGCATCATGGTCATCAATGGCCGCGCCGTCGAAATAAGCCTGATGGGAATTGCTGATCAGCACCACCGTGTTAACTTTCTGCCCGGCCAGCCGCTGATACCCGTAAGCCGCTACCGCGCCGCTATAATCATAGCCCGCATGCGGCACGATAATAGCCTTGACCTCCCCCAACCCCTCTTTCGCGAGGAGAGGAGCAGTCTCTCCCTCTCCCGCGAGGAACGTAGCGGGAGAGGGTTGTGGTGAGGGTTTCAAAGAGGCTGCAGCCTGTAAAAATTGCTTGATTTGATCGGTAATCGCGCCGGGTTCATGAGGATAAAATTGTCCGGCGTAAGCTGGCTGGCGAACATTTTTTGGCATATCATTATTAACTTGTTTAGATGAACAAGCAGTTAAAAAAATTAAAAGCATCAACAAAAATATTGCCTTTTTCATGTTTATAATTTCTAATTTTCAATTTCCAATTACTCAATGTCTCAATTTCTAAAAAATTTGTACAAATCTAATAATTTGAAAATTGATAATTGATAATTGATAATTATTTTCCCCCTATCGCCCTTAATATCTGCCCATGCACTTTACCATTAGACGCCGCGATATCCGTATCGCCCAGCCGCCACTCCCGGCCCTGAAAATCCGTTACCGTGCCGCCGGCCTGGCGCACCAGCAACACGCCGGCCGCTACGTCCCAAACTTTAACTCCTGGGGCTAAAAAAGATTCTACCCGCCCCGACGCCACATAAGCCAATTCAATGGCCGCCGAGCCTAACTGGCGGCAGTCTACTTCCGCTAGCTTCTGTTTTCGCCAATAAGCCGCGGCCTTTTTTATGTCCGCATCGCGGCTGCCGTGGCAAAAGGTATTAATCACTTTGCCTTGATTGGTCTTGGAAACCATAATCGTCCGGCCGTTTAGTTCCGCGCCTTGGCCGGCCTGCGCCGTAAAAATCTCGCCCAAGAGCGGCGCGTAAACCAAACCAAAAACCAATTCATTTTCCTTAGCCAAGGCCAAAGAGATAGACCACAGCGGATTATGTATGGAAAAGTTAGTCGTGCCGTCAAGCGGATCAAGATACCAGCAGTACTCTGGCTGGCGGTCTTGATTTTTCTGCTCTTCGGAGACAATGCCATGGCCGGGAAAATGCTTTCTGATTTCCTTGATGATAATTTCCTGGGACATTAAATCCGCCTTGGTTAAAACTTCATGCTTGGATTTTAACATCACCGCGGCGCGATTGAATTTTTCGTATTCTCGCTCAAGCATCCGGCCCGCCTCTTTGGCCGCGGTCACAGCGGCTTGTTTGATTTGAGTAAGCATAAAATATATGTGCAAGGTAAGGACAGGTCGCGACCTGTCCGTACCTTGCATCGCGACCTGTCCTTACTGTCTAGACTTATATTAATTCTAAAATCTCCAACTCCAATTCCCCGCTCTGGCTGTCCCAGACCGCAAAGGTGGCTTTAGTGAATACCCCGCCCAAAGTGCCGGGGTTGGTCATGGTAATGCCATCTTCCGTTTTCATCCACGGCTCATGCGTGTGGCCGTAAAAAATAATGCCGCATGGCTTTTGCTGTAAAACATATTTAATATACCAAGGTTCGTGGCACAGACCAACGGCTTTGCCATCCAGCTCAAAAACACCGAAACGGCCCAGGTATTTTATGTTTTTATATGGCTTAACTTCCGCTTCATCATAGATTTCCAAATTGCCGCGCACCAGATAAATGGTTTGCAAATTTTGCGCCAGATACGCCAAAGTTTCGCCGTTAACCACGTCGCCGCAGCAAATCGCCTCGGTAATTCCCCGGTTCCGCCCCCACTGCAAGCACTTCTTCAAGTTGACCAGGTTGTCGTGAATGTCGGAAATGACTAAAAATTTCATAATATATTCCAAATTTCATAAATCATGCCCAAAATAAACAATGCCGACAAAAAGTAAGCCAAGGGTTTGGATAATTTATTGTTTACGGCCGATGGCTGCTCGGGGCGAGCCTTGATCTTAAATACCAGCCAAATCAAAATTATGCCGGCTACCCCCCCGGTTACCGCGCCGGTGAAACTGATCGTCTTGGTTAAATCGGCCCAGCCGATCAGATAGAAAAAATAAGGAACGCAGCTCGCCAAAAACCAAGCTAACTTATTGGACATTTTAAAGTCCCATTCAAAAATTTCTTCCGCGGCTTGAGCGGTAACGACATAAGAAGTGATCACTGCCAACAAGCCAAAAACCAAGGAAAAAGTTACCACGCCATCATGCAAAACCGCGCCCAAGCCGGCTAAGGCGTCAACCGAACTTTTATCGCCGGTGATGCCCAAAATTACCATAATAAAAACCAGCATCAGCGTCGCCGACAAAAAAGTACCCCAGGCAATGGCGCTTTTAATTTTATTTTTCTCGTTATCCAGCAAACGGCAGACTTCGGGGATGGCCGCTCCGCCGCCCACGGTGAAAAAAACCGCGCCATAAAGCAAAAAAAAGTTCCCCCAATTGATCAGGTGATAATTGCTTAGCTGGATATGGCCAAACCCCCGCCAAGTAATCAAGCCGATGGTGGCGAGCAAAAAAGCGGTTAAAATAAATTCCGTGCCGGCGATCAGCTTGATGTCAAAGAAAGTGATCGCCGAGACGGCGAGAAACAGGCCGGTAGAATAAAGAAAGATGCTGCCGCCCAGATAAGGATTCAACAACTGATGCAAGAATAACCCGCCGGCGATAATATAAGCCAGAGTTGAGCCATAAGAACTTACCACCTCAATGATTAAAACATACTTTTTGCCTTTATTGCTCCAATATTTGCCCACCAGCCCGGGCAAGCGGTGCTTGTCTTTCGTGGCTAAAACCGCTTCGGCGAATAATAAATGCAAAAGATACTGCGCCGCGGCCAGGCCGATCATGAAAATAAATAAAGGCAAAACCCCGGTCTTGCTGGCGACGAATGGGATGGCGAATAACCCCACGCCGATGATCGCGCCCATCAAAGTCGCCACCGCCAATAGATAACTTTTAGACATAGAAAAATAATTTTAATCTAAAAATCAATAGATAGCTCCCCCTTTTTTATCCCCTCCATAAGCCGGCTATCTCCCTTTGACCAGCCCGCGATTTTCTCCAGATATTTCCGCCTTGCTTCGCCCGCCATCAGACTGGGCTGGCTCTGTCTGGAAATCAACGGATATAAAATTACTCTGCCTTGACCCGCGGCATTCCAATCCAGCTCTATGGCCAGCTCTTCCTGGGTGTCGCGCGAAAAATATTGGTCAAAAATAAAATTGCCCAAAGAATAAAAAATCGGCCTCCTTATTAACTCATTCGGATGAGCGCCATTTGCAGCGGCGCGTTTAGTTTCATAAATTTCCACGCCTTGCACCACGTGCGGATGATGGCCGACTATTATATCGGCGCCCGCATCTATGAATTTATGGGCTATGCTCTCTTGTATGCCATTAAAAATATGCTCGTACTCCTTTCCCCAATGAATACTAACTACGGTTAAATCGGTTTTATTTTTTAATTCTGCGATTATTTTTTCCGCTTCGGCCTGGTTAAATTCTTTATAAACCATGCTGAATCCGGCAAAGCCTATTTTAAAGCCGCGCGCTTCGTAAATAGTCGCGCTACAATCGCCGGCTTGAGCATCCTGGCAGCCGTAATATTTATAGCCCAGCTTGGCCAGATTGATCCCGGTTTCAACCACGCCGCGTTCGCCCTGATCAGTAAGATGGTTATTGGCCAAATTGAATATTTTAAAATTATAATTTTTCAATTCGCCGATCAGTTCCGGCGCGAAGGCAAAATCATAGCTATAAGCCGGCGCGTAATGCGCGCCGCTATCCGTAACCGCGCCCTCCAGATTGGCGTTCACTAAATCATACTGCCTGAAATCAAATCCGCCGGCCTTAAAACCGTCGAATAAATAAGCCAGGTTTTTTTCTTCTATTTTTTCCTTAACATGCCGGTCCAGCATTATGTCGCCGACGAACAGCATTTTCACGGTCTGATAATTTTCTGCTTCTGCTATAACCGCAGCCGTTTTTTTGTTGAACTTAAATGGTGAAAATAAATCTATTTTCAGATTATCCGTAAAACTGATATTTCGGCAAAAAAACCAGCCCACGGAAAAGATGGTTAAAATCAAAGCCGACAAACAAGCCAGCTTAATAAATTTATCAAGCTTTTTCATGCCTTAATTATAGCCTAAATGGCCGAATTTACCAAAAAAAGAGCGCGCCACTTTGACTGTGGCGCGCCTTACTTCAAGAGGCACGGTCACTCACCGCCCATAACATCGGAAAGTTCCTCAAAAACACTCTCCACTATAGAAGATAATGAAATCGGCGGCGTATCGGTGGTTTGACCATCGAGCGTCTTGTGCCCTCCACTTGCATGAAGCTGTTTGACCTTTGTCCAAAAAGCATCGATTAACTTTTTTTCCTGCATTGTATATTGCTCTTTGCGAAACCAGTTCGTCCAAAGCGCGTGGAAGACTGATAAGATGTCAAAATCAATCTTCACGCATTTTACCCCATGGACGGGACAAATGGTGAAAGTAAGCTTAATGCTACGCCTGATCCAGCAACGCCACCGGCCGTTTTGACTGAGAAAAGAAATTCTTTCGTCTTCCGGCAGTAATATTTTGTGCACGCGCCTGAGATTGCAACCGCAAAATTCTTTGGTATCTTGATACTTGTCTTTCTTCTCGGTGCAGCGACGACCGATTCGTTTGTAAATCCGGTAAGACAGCCAAGCTGGTGCCACAACGATTGCGACTGTAATTACTGTACCGACAATAAGCTGTACGTTCATACTTACTCTTCCTTTCGTGGTTAAATTGTTTACTTCGGGGCGCGCGGCTGAAAAACAGCCTAGCTTACTAACAAATAGCCTTTTAAAGAGCGCCCTCCAGACAAATTATCTCAACATTATCATAAAAACTAACTTGCATCAACCACTAATAAAAAAACAAGGGCATGATTTTTTCGCCCCTGTTTTTATGTGCATAATGCGGGTTATGTACCAACCAGGTAAAGTCTCAGCTAAATTTTGTTTAATTTTTGAGGCGCTGAAATTAATAGTAACTAATATGATTCAATATAAGCTATTTTCTTAAATTAATCTCGTAATTAATCTGCTCGAGTTTTCTTAAATGGCCCTTGGCCTGATCATATTTTGTCCTTAAATAGCTTCTCATATCAAATTCCACCAATTCGGCCATGACCTCGTCCGCGATCTGATGAATTTTTTTGACTTCACCGAATTTCCCGTCAGTGGCCATCTTGATGGCTCGGCGTACCAGCTCGCCGATCAGGTCGCTCAAACCACCCAAATAACTTTCATAATCCAGCTTTACTTCTTTGATTTTATCAACCTTTTTCCCGGTCATAACCAAAAAAAACATTTTCGCTTCGGCGTATTCTTCCACCGCCGCCCGATATGCCCCCTCCTCTTCCAGCCGAGTAAAGCTGAATTTTTTCTCCAAGTTGATTAGAATCGCCTCTACTTCTCCCAGGGTCTGTTTGGCGCTGGCCAGATCATCGCGATGCAAAGAAAAAATCGCTTTTTTAGCGTCGTGCAAAACAATATTGGACAGGCTTACAATCTGCCGGCCCTCGCCCGCGTGCGCGTCATGTTCCTTTTTTAACTGCTGAATAAATTTTTTGTTAATCATATAAACACTAAATTAACTAACATAAAACGAAAAACACGAATATATTATCACGCTGATTCTTTCCTTCGTGCTATTCGTTCTCTATTCGTTTCTTTGGTGTCTATTCCGAGACTCTAAACACTTCTTCCACGCTGGTAATTCCGTCCAGCGCCTTTAACAGGCCGTCTTGCACCATGGTGATCATGCCATTCTTGGCGGCATTATCGCGCATGTCGTATTCACTGGCAGAACCGCCTAAAATGAGTTTTTCCATCTCCTGATTAACGGCCATGATTTCGTAAATGCCGATTCGACCCTTATAGCCCAATCCCTGGCAGGCTTCGCAGCCGGTGCCCTGGTAAAATTTTAAATTGTCAAAATTGATGCCCTGTTTGTCTTTCTCTCCCAGCGCTTTCAGCTGCTCTATCACCCGTTTCAACGTCTCGGCGTCAAGCTTAACTTCCCGCTTGCATTGCTGGCAATTTTTTCTTACCAATCTCTGCCCGATCATGGCGTTTAGGGCCGGCGCCAATAAAAAGGGTTTGGCGCCCATGGATAAAAACCTCGGTACCGTGCCGGCCGCATCGTTAGTGTGGATCGTGGATAAAACCAAATGCCCGGTCAGGGCGGATTGGATGGCGATTTCCGCGGTTTCCAGATCGCGGATTTCGCCGACCATAATGATATCCGGGTCTTGGCGGACGATTGACCTTAAGCCCTGGGCGAAAGTATAATTTTTGCTGGTTTGCGACTGATTGACGCCGCTTAATTGATATTCGATCGGATCCTCAATGGTGATAATCTTGGTTTCTGGGTTGTTGAGTTTTTTTAAAATCGCGTACAGCGTGGTAGTTTTTCCCGAGCCGGTCGGACCGGTAGTGATAATCATGCCGTTGGGGCGTTCCACTTCTCTTTTAAGCTGATCAAAGGCCCGGCTGCGCAAGCCTAAATCCTTGAATTCCAGCCCCACGGCGCTAGAGCGTAATAATCTCATGACTACGCTTTCGCCAAAATTTGTAGGTAAAAAAGACGCCCTGATATCAACGCGGTCATCTTTCATGTAGATGGACAACCGGCCATCTTGCGGCTTGTCGGTTACATTAATTTTCGCTCCGGCTAAAAGCTTGAGGCGCGAAATTATTTTTTCCCACGCCGCTTTATCTATCGTGGCCGCGTCATGCAACACGCCGTCAATCCTGAATCTGATTTTAATCAGCCCTTCCTCGGCTTCAATATGGACATCGGACGTGTTGGATTTTATGGCCGCGGCCATAATCATGGTCACCACTTCCGTGATTTGCGCTTTGGTTATTTCCGCCTGCAAATCTTTGAAGCTGGAAAACTTTTCTCCATATTTATTCAAATCATCTTCAGTGATTTTTACACCCCTTACCGTTTCCTTGACCTTTGGTATGGTTTTATACATTTTTAAGCCATAGTCAAAACTGTTTTGCGAAACCAAATAAATCTTAACATCCGCGAAATATTTTTCTCTCAGTTCTTTGGCTTTGTCTGCCGCTTTAAGATTAGCCGGGTCCAGGCTGGCCAAACGGATATTTTTTCCATCATAGAAGAAACAAAGGGCTTGAAGCTCTCCGGCTTCAGCTTCGTCAATTAAAACCAAAGCTTCCGGGCTAATCGGAAAACCGACCAAATCAGTATAAAGCAGACCCAGATTGTCGGCCTTGGTTTTTGTCAGCCGCTCGATTTCTTTAATCTTAAATTGCTTTTGTTTGACCGCCAATTTAGCCGCCGCATTATTATCATCATCGCCCTTGCCAACCGCATCGCTGTATAAATCTTCAATGGATTGAGTATTGGACATAAAAAATTAAAAATTTGCTTCTTTG
>JAQTVB010000008.1 GCA_028707005.1 Patescibacteria group bacterium | reverse complement strand
ATCGGGTTCAAGCCTTCCCGCTGAAGATTTTCCACCAACGCCACTTCCAGTTTCTGCTGCTCGCTCGCCTCCCGGACAATCGCCGGCACTTTCGCCAAGCCTAAAGTCTTGGCCGCTCTTAAGCGGCGTTCGCCGGCGATCAGTTCGTAATTATCGCCCTTGCGCGTCACTATCAAGGGCTGAATGATGCCATATTGTTTAATGGAATCCACCAATTCGGCCTGATGGCGCTCGCTGAAATTTTTGCGCGGCTGCATGGGATTAACCTGAATTTTCTCCCAAGCGATCTGTAAAATCTTATCCTTATCCGAATCGCTTACTACTTCCACCACGGCTTCGCCGCCGGCAATAACGGGAATTTTTTTTACTTTTTGCGGAATCAATGAGGATAAGCCGCGACCCAGGGAATTATTGGACATAAATATAAAAAAATAAAAATAAATCATCTTATTGTCATTCCCGCGCCCTGCCCGCGGCGCTTCGCTTGCGAGGCGGGCGGGAGGCGGGAATCCAGGGGCGAGAAGTAGGAATGTTTTTGCTGCTCGCGCGCAAATAAAAAGTTTTACATTGGACAAAGTTCAGAAAGATTAAACGTCTTTGCTGCTCCCTCCTGGATTCCCGATAGCCCTTCGGGCTTCGGGAATGACAAGGAAACTATTTTCTTTCCAAATCAATCACTTCTCTGGCCAATTTTTCATAGGCTCGGCCGCCTTTGGATTTCGGGTCATAATATAAAATCGAGCGGCCAAAACTCGGCGCCTCGGCCAGTTTAACGCTTCGGGGAATGACGCTCCGGAAAACTTTGTTGGGAAAATATTGATACAGCTCGTGCATCACCGAAGTGGACAAACTGTTGCGTTTGTCAAACATGGTAATTACCGCCCCCATAATACCCAGTTCTGGCTTTAAATTGCTCTGCACCAGGCTGATAGTGTCCAAAAGCTGGCCCAAGCCTTCCAGAGCGAAATATTCGCTTTGGATGGGAATCAACACCTCGTCGGCCGCCACCAAACTATTAACGGTTAAAAGCCCGAGCGAAGGCGGCCCGTCAATAATCAAATAATCATATTCGTCTTTGACTTGATCTAAAATCTGCGCCAGCCTGAATTCCCGATTCTCCAAATTGACCAGTTCAATGCCCGCTCCGGCCAGAGCAATGGTCGCCGGAGCAACTTTATAGCCGTCCTGCAGAGTGTATTTAATGATTTCAAAAATCGTTTTATGGCCGATTAAGGCTTCATAAATGCCGTGCGGCAAATTCTTATGGTCAATGCCCAAGCCGGAAGTGGCGTTGGCCTGCGGATCAATATCAACCAATAAGACTTGTTTGCCCAAGTAAGCCAAATAGGCGCCCAAATTCAAAGCCGTGGTGGTTTTTCCCACCCCGCCTTTTTGATTAACTATGGAAATAATTTTACCCATGGTATTATAACAGCCCCCTTGATAAAGGGGGTTAGGGGGATTGTTCTTTTATATTATTATAACTCATTTCCACCCTCTTTGACAAACTCTTTGACAAACTCGTAAAAAAACTTTATTATAATAACCAGTATTAATGGGGATGTGTTGGAACTGGTAGACGAGAAGGTCTCAAAAACCTTTGGAGGCAACTCCGTGTGGGTTCGATTCCCACCATCCCCACAAACGATTCATGTGCCACGCGCACGCTCGCCCGCCATAGCGAAGCGACGGCGGGACTCAAAATCGTGCGGCCTTACGGCCTTGTGGGTTCGAGTCCCACCATCGGCACCATGTAGGAAAAGTCAAAGAGTTTTGGTTCGCCTCGCTTCGCTCGGCGACTAATTCGTATTCAATTTTGGGAATAAAAACGAATTCGCGATTCCGCATTTTTGGGGAAGAAAATTTTCTAATCCAAGAATCCATAAGAGTTAGGCCACTAAAATAGCAGAAATGCTGATTTTTTGTTTGGGCTTGACTTCTGGCACTGAATATGCTATATTCTAAGCAATAAACAAATCAAGTCATTGTGGCTTGATAGCACATTCCTAAACCCAAAGGAGATTCAGATGAAAATCAGGCAAGCAGTGTTTCCAATTGCGCTTCTCGGGCTTCTGCTCTTCGTCGCCGGTTGCGACAAGAATTATCCCGAATCGGCGCAGACTCTCGAGGTGAGCACACAACCTGTGAGCGGTAGCAATATTCGGTTGCTCTTGATCACTAGCGGTAAGTATTACTTCGACCAAAAGCAGAACGAGCTGCGTCCCAAGCTCGAGGCGACGGTCAACGGAGGTGAGTACAACATCATTTCCGTGAAGACATCGTACTCGTCGGGGTATCTGACGGCGGCCGAAGTCACCTATAATACTTCTGGTCGAGGAGATGGTAACAATCTTCGCGTGTTGTTCATCCAGAGCGACAAGTACCACTGGGACCAGAAGGCCGCCGATATCAAGCCCCGACTTGATGCGATGGTCAACAGCGGGAAGTACGATGTCGTCAAGATTCAGACCACGTACGCCCAGGGTTACCTTCTCGCCGCCGAGGTGTACTATCGAGAAAAGAAGTGATTTCACCAACGCTTCGCACTCGAGCCCCTCGCAGAACACGTTTCTGCTTGGGGCTCTATTTTTTTCTAAAATTGAAATTTTCATAAAAATGTTTTATTATTTATGTATTCGCTTTGCGAATTCTCGGATTGAATGCCGCCAAAGAAATACTTGAAATTGTCAGCAGTGCGGCTTCGCCGCCTTTCCGGATTTTCGCGGGGGGATTTTTTCGGAAAAATGTGTTCGGACTAATTCAAGAATACTGCACAAATAAAAAAAACACGGCTTCAAGCGCGTTCTTTTTTTATCCTTGCTTTTTTCTTTAATCTAGGGTAATTTATCCGTATGAACAAGGAGGGCCAAACCTGGAAAGGTTTGGTCTTTTTGGACCTTAACAATCCCCCACTAGATGTGGTGGGGGAATAACAAACCGAAAAACTGCAACAACAACAGAAAGAGAGAGAACTATGCACCCGATGTTAGAAAAAGTTATTAAAGAAGACCTGCCCAAGGCAGCGCAACTGCCGGGCCGAATTCTTTTCATGCCCGGCGACGGTCGCTATCAGCCTGAGGCGTTAAAGCCGTTCTTGGGCTACGACATGTGGGCTTCATGGCTCATTATCGTGGAATGGTTTTGGCTCATGACCCTGGCAAAAACAGGCGTAATACCAAAAAGCCACAAACGGCTCTTAACCCATAAACTGCTCTGGCGACTGCTTGCCCAAATCCCCACTACCGCTCAAGATAATCGAGAATACGGCCGGGATGGAAAAAAGGGCACTAATCACGACATTCTCGCGCTCTTGGAATTGATGCGGCCAATATTGCCCAAAGAATTGCGCCGCTTCCTGCATTTTTGCCCCACTTCATACTGCATCATTGACACGGCTTACGCTCTGATGTTGCAACAGGCGTTTGCTCGCGTCTACTGGCCAAAACTGCAAGAAGTGGATCAAGCTTGGCGGGAAAAAATCCGCCAATACGCCGAAGTGGTTCAGGCCGGCCGAACCCATCTGCAGACTGCTTTGCCCGTAACCGTTGGCTTCTGGCTGGCCGTTTTGCACAGCCAGTTTGCTGATAGCGCCTTTGCCGCCAGTTCATTAGCCAGTCAGCTACCGGGCAAATTCACCGGCGCCGTCGGCACCTCGGCCGCGCTTATTGCCATACTGAAAGCGAATCAAGCAAAACGGGCGCAAGAAACCATGGAGGATTTTCTGGGGTTGCCGTTAGCCCAATACACCACCCAGATCGTCCCGCCGCAACCAGCTGCTCGCTTCTACCATGAACTAGAGCTCATTTCCGGCGTGTTGGCCAATCTGGGCGGCGATGTCAGGCTGCTGCAATCATCGCAGTTCGGCGAAATTGTTGGCGCCAGCTCCGTTGACTCTTCGTCGTCCACTATGGCTCACAAAAAAGCCAATCCGGTTGGCGCCGAAAAACTTGGCGGCATGCATACTGATATAGTCGCCGAGCGCATGAAAGTAACGCTCACTCTAACAAGCGACCTGCAAAGAGACTTGCGCGGTTCCTCGCCCAAACGCAGTCAAAGCGCGGTCATGGTCTATGGCTATGAACAAGCCACGACCGCTGTTAGACTGCTGAAATCATTGGCGATTGACCCGGACCGAATCAACGCCAACTTCCAACAACAGGCCAAACTGGTCGTGGCCGAACTGCTCCATCTTTGCCTGCAAAGGCAGGGCTACGAAAACACACACGCGTTAGTCAATCAAGAAATCGTGCCGCTCGCCGCAAACCACAAATCTAACTTAAATGTAGAAATGCTCTACTACCTGAGTCTCAACCCAGACAAAAAACTGCAACGCGCCTGGAGCGCTACACCGAAAGAAGCGCTCCATTTGTTTGCCCATCCGAAAGAATACATCGGCAACGCCATTCAATTAGCCCAAGCCGAGACAACCAACACCCTTGGCGGTTAACATCCAATTCACAAACAAACACCAAAAAACAGCAAAAAAACAGAAACAAATATGAACACACCTATCAAGGTCGGAATTATTATGGGCAGCGACTCGGACATGCCGATTGTGGCAGAAGCCAGAAACGTGCTTGAAGCCTTCGGCATTCCTTTCGCCGCGACCATTCGGTCGGCTCATCGCACGCCTCAAGACGTTGGCCTGATCGTCGCGGATGGGGAAGTGCGCGGCTGCCAAGTCTTTATCGCGGCGGCCGGCATGGCCGCCCACCTGGCAGGCGCCGTTGCCGCCCTAACGGTCAAACCGGTCATCGCCATACCTTTGACCTCAACGAAAGAAACGGCAGTCAACGGACTGGACGCGTTGCTTTCCAGCGTGCAAATGCCTACGGGAATTCCGGTGGCAACCGTCGCAATCAACGGAGCGGCCAACGCCGCTTACCTGGCTATCGCCATATTAGCGTTACAAGACCCTTCACTGAACCAGGCCCTCCGGGAACACCGTGTCAAACTGGAATCAAAAACCAGGGAAAAGGCGAAAGCGCTGAAGGCTGCAGGCTGGCCGGACTAAAGGCAAATTCAGACAAAAACCATAGAGCAATCATCAACTGAAAGGAAAAAAATGAGCATCATGTTGCAAAGCGACTTCCCGCTGCTCGGCAGTCCACGGAGAGGAAAAGTCAGAGATATCTACGACTTGCCCGAAATTTACTCCACATTGGGCGGCCGTCTCATACTGGTGGCGACTGACCGCATCTCGGCCTTTGACGTGGTTTTGCCCAACGGCATCCCCAATAAGGGCATGGTCTTAAACACGATCTCGGCGTTGTGGATGATGAATCTTGGCAAGGTCATCGCCAACCACCTGGTCTGCTGCGATCCGACCGAATATCCGAGCATCTGCCGGCCTTACATTGATCAGTTGCTCGGCCGCAGCATGCTGGTTCAGAAAGCCAGTCCTCTGCCGGTTGAATGCATCGTGCGCGGCTACCTGGCCGGTTCGGGCTGGAAATCGTATCTGCAGAACCAAACCGTCTGCGGCATTCAACTGCCGCCCGGCTTGACCGAGTCGGCCAAATTGCCAGAGCCGATCTTCACGCCTTCAACCAAGGCTGAATCCGGCCACGACCAAAACATCACCTTTGAGCAAATGGTGGGAATCGTTGGCCGAGAAACGGCCAAGACTGTCAAAACGGCCAGCTTAGCCCTTTACAACCAGGCGCAAACACTGGCCGAACAAGCCGGCATCATCATCGCCGATACCAAATTTGAGTTCGGCTTTGATGTAGTCGGCTGTCTCATCCTGATCGACGAAGTTCTGACCCCGGATTCGTCCCGCTTCTGGCCGATTGACGGCTACCGGGCGGGCGGACCGCAGCCGAGCTTTGACAAACAGTTCGTCCGCGACTGGCTGGAACAGCAGAACTGGGATAAACAACCGCCCGCGCCCACACTGCCGGCAGAGGTGGTTGAACAAACCAGCCTAAAGTACCTGCAGGCGCTACAACGCCTGCGAGCAGTACTGGAGGAATAATCAGGAGGCAACAAAAACAACAGAGGACACGGCTTGGCACCAAGCACGTGTCCTCTTTTTTTATTTGCCCCCTTCTCCTAACCAGCCCTCATCCCCCAACCCCTTCTCCTAGTCAGCCGGCAGGCAGGCAGGGAGAAGGGAGGGCTCACCCTCTCCAGACTTGGAGAGGGTGCGAGCGGAGCGAGCGGGTGAGGCCAGACTTGGAGAGGGTGCGAGCGGAGCGAGCGGGTGAGGTTTAATTGGGGGCAAAATTAGGATTAAGGGGGGCTATCTGCTTAACATTTCTATTTTTTTCTTAATCTCCTCATTTTCCGGATTTAATGCCAAGGCTTGCCGGTAATATTCTAAAGCTTGCTTGGCATCGCCTCGCGTTTCATAAGCCACGGCCAAGCCGTACAGGCTATTGGAGTGCTTAGGAGAAACGGCCAGAGCTAAAGTGAAATTTTCTATGGCCCGATCAAACTCGCCATGGTTATAATAATACCGGCCCAGTTCATAATAAACGTCGGCCGCCTTCACCTCATCCTTCAGCTCATTGAGCAGCGCCAGAGCCTCCAGATCTTTTTTACTATCCAGATAAATTTTGGCCATAGCGAATTTGGCTTCATGATAATCGCGCTTAAGCTCCAGAGCTTTTAAAAAATATTTTTCCGCGTTCGCCGAGTCATGGTTATTTAAATAAGCTTTTGCCAATTCACCGGCCAAAATCGGATTAGTCGGTTCTAAGGCCAGGGCTTGGCTGAAATATTTGATTGTCCATGGTTCGCTGCCGATGGTTAAGGCCCGGCTGTCGCGGTAAATCATGGCTAAAGTTTCCTGGGCCAAAACAGAAGACGGCGCCAGGGTGATCGCCTGCCGGCCGGCTTCAATCGCCCGAGCGATGCTTGATTTAACCGTTTCATTGTTTCTCCGCTGAACCGGCTTTAAGGCTTCGGCCCTGGCTTGCTGCAAATACAGTTCAGCTAAATTTATCCGGTAATCGGCGCGGTAAGGATTAAGCTTAAACGCCTTAACCAGGTTAGCCTCGCGGTTGTCGGTCCCGGCGACGGCGATCTCGGCCGCGAAAAATCTGGTTTGCAAGATTAACAGCGCGATCCAGCCGGCGGCGGCAAAAAACACCAACAGAAAAAACAACCGATAAGACAGCCTGCTATTTTTTAAATTTATTATTTTTTCCTTAAATAACGCCCGGTCGCGGCTTTGCCAGAAAGCGATGATCAGACTTAGGGCCAGCCAAAAAATAAAAATTAAAACCGTGGTTGAATAAAAGAAAAGCTGTGAAAGAAAGGCGATGATAAAAACGGCCAGCAAAAGAAAAATCAAATTAAAATCTTCATCAGCCAAGCTCCCGCTTTTAAAATATTTTTTAATCAAGGCCAGGTTCAGATAAATCGCCAGGCCGATCACTAAAAGATAGCTTAAACCGGTCAACGAACCGGCGGTCGCCAGCATTTCCAGAAAAGCGGAACCGCTCTTGTTAAATCTGACCTGCCAGAGAGCGCTCTGATTCAATTCGGCCGGCCGGTATAAAGAAAAGTCCTCCGTGAAAGTTCCCGGACCGCTGCCTAATGCCGGATACTTTTTAAAAATCTCTTTGGCGATAATAAAAGATTGGCCGTAAGCCAGTCTAGCCTCTTGAGGCAATTCGCGGCCCAGCGCCGTTTTCGCTGAATTAATGCCGGGCCAAAGCAAAAAAAGCGCGGACGCGAAAATCAAGATAGCCAAAACCAAGCTATGGCGATGCCATAATTTTTTAAAGTCAAACCGGCCGTTCAGCCAATAGCCGAAAATCATTAAACCGGCGCCCAAAAATAACAGCGCCCAGGCCAAAGTAAAATTAATCAAGGCCAGATCGATCAAGCAGACGATTAAGCCGACAACAAAAAAAACTCGTTCAAATTTTCTTAAGCCGTTATCGGCCAAAAAATAAGCCGCAATCAGGCAAACGGGCGCCAAATAAAGCGCTAAAGCGAGTAGCGAACCGCCAGCCGGATTAAACGCGGGCCAAGGCAAAACGCTTGGCCAGTCCCCGGCCATGGCCATGAGAGAAAAAGCGGCGGCGGCAACGGAAGAATAAAGAAATAATTTTAACAATCCAACAATTTTCTTCGCGCTAACGGCCGCCGCGTTGATTAATAAAAAATAGAAAATAACCAAACAAAAAAGCCCGAACCAGGCGTCGGCAAATCTCCCGTAAGAGCCGAAAAAAGCAGCAAAGCGGTCAAGGCTAAGAATGGAAGCAACGGCCGTTAATAACAAAAAAACCACAATCGGAAAATTTACGGGATTGGACTTGATTTTCAATTCGCCCGCCGCCGCCGCGCTTATCAGCCGCAACAAAACGGCCAGCGGCATCAAAACCCAAAGCAAAAATTGCTTATTGAATTCAAAGTACTCGCCGGTCCACGGTAAAAAAAACAAAGGCAGGAGAACAATGATTGCCTTTATTAAAATTGATATCGCCTTGTCTATATTATTAATAAATTTTTCTGACATTATGTTCATTGTCAGTTATAAAGTTAAAAGTTATAAAGTTTATAAAGTAAGACTCTCTGTGATTAGGCGTTTAACTTTATAACTTTCAACTTTATAACTTCCTACCCTTCTTCTTCCATCGCCTTCTTGCCCGCTTCTTTATTGTCAAAAATATCTTTGATGAAAACCGCGATGGCCGTGGCCACGGGTATGGAAAGGATGGCGCCGATGATGCCGGCCAGCTTCAGGCCGGCCAGCATGGCTAAGATGCTGATGACCGGATTCAGGCCCACCGCCTTTTCCATAACCTTGGGATAAAGAAAGTTGCCTTCAACAAAATGAATGATGTAAAATAAAACGACCGTAAAAACCGCGAGTAGCGGCGCCTGGGCAAAGGCAATGAAAATCGCCGGGATAGAGCCTAAAATCGCTCCCATGTAAGGAATAAAAGAAAACAGTCCGACTAAAATCGCCAGAATCAATGAATAATTTATTCCTAAAATCGTTAAAGCGATATAGGCCATCACGGTCAAGGCTAAACCTAAAATCAGCTGGCCGCGCAGCCAATAGCCCATCTTAATCTGGATGCGGTTAACCAATTGCATGATATAAGGCTGGTGCCGCTCCGGCGCGATTGACCAGATTAATTTTTTCATGGCGCTCTCTTCTACCACCATGTAAAAAGTAAGCACTAAAACCAAAACAAAGGAAACGATGCCGCCGAAAATATTGGTTAAAGTGAAAAAGATGCCCGAAGCCGTGGAGGAAAGATAGCCGGAGACGAAACCCATGGACTCTTGAAATTTGTCTAAAACCCCGTATCTTGAAGAAAAATCTTTTAGATAGCTGTATTTTGAATAAATGGATTCAAAGTAGCGCGGGAAGTTGTTGGACATGTCGTTGACTTCTTTCATTAAGAGAGGGATTACCAAATACAAGCTCAAAGCCAGAGCGGAAAAAACCACGAAATATAAAAACAACACGCTTAAAGAGCGGGGAATTTTTCTCTTTTTTAGCCAATCCACCCAGGGATCAAGGGCGCTGGCAAAGACCAGGGCGACGAAAAAAAGCACTAAGATATCGCTTACCAAATACATGAAATAAAGCAAAACTAAAATCGCGATGGTTTTAAAAATGGTCGCGCTGGTGATGCTGATATTGACCGGATGTTTGTTAAGTTCCATAAATTTTAGTTTATAGCTTATACTGTTATTATAAAACATTGGCAAAATTAGAGCAAATTATGTCTTCAATCTGTGTTAAATCTGTGTCATTAATCTGTGTCTTAATAAAAAGAGCCCTGGCGGAAAATTCGTGGTTACGAATTCCGCCAGGGCATTGGCAAAGGACTGTCTACGCTCCCAGCATGCGTTGCGCAACCGCGCGAATGTGGGAAGCGCCCTTTTTGGGCATCCTTCTGACCAGATCGCCGGCCGATTTTTTGTCGCCAGCGGCGATGGCGCTACGCGCCAGCACGAGAAGAGCCTCGGCCCTCCTGGTAACGTCGCCGCTTTCCGCCGCAGTTTTCTCCAGCTCCGCCTTGGCTTGTTGATTTCCCTTTCTGAAAGAGTTTATCACGGAGTGGTGCTTCGCGATACTCCCCTCCTCAACTCCCTTAAGGGAACGGGCGGCAGAAATCTCCGTTACCACCCATTTGTCCAGATCAGGATGATCTTGGCCGAGCCAGATGTAGCAGGCCTGGAACATATGGCAAGAAGAGTTGCCCTGGCCCCAGCTCACTTCCAGCGGCGTGCCGCGCACTCCGTCAACCAACGGCATTAACCTTGCTTCCTGCGCGGTAAAAGCTGCATCCGTTGCCGCCTGGTTGCTATCAACCATGGCCTGCTGGAGCAGATATACCTGCTCCAAAAAAAGGCCAATGACTTCGCCCGGCTTGTCGCCGTTGGCTTGGGCGATTTCAGCCGACCGCCGTTGCCTATCGGCAGCCTCGGTGAACATCTCGTAAGCGTCACAGAAAACGCCGTGGTTGAAGGCAAGGAACGATGCCAATCGCTGTTTACGGGGGCTGGCCGGCAGTGAACCGATTTTGGCCTCTGCTTCCGCGATCAAAGCGGATACTCTGCCTTTGCGTTTGGCGCTCACAGGCCCGCGCCGTTCGCCGCGGATAACCGTGATCCGCGCCAGCGCTTCCATCTCCGGCAGACCGCTTACTTCCACCTGCACTAGCCGGCCGATTTTCGCCAATCCTGCCGGGTCGTTAAGCCGACGGACCATCAGCTGATCAACGGCAACGTTCAAAAGCTCGTCGGTAAGCCAGTCTTGACGCGGATTTTTCGGATCAGGCGAGGTTGTGTCCGACAAGGCAGTGTTGACCACCAGGTCAACCAATGTATTGATGTTTAACTTTTGTTTCATTTTTGTTTCTTTCGTTTTGGTTTTTGTTTTGATTTGTTTAGAATTGCGATCGTTTGTTTTTACGCCCCGGCCGGCGGCTCTGGTTGCTCCGGCTTGGCCGAAGCTGATGCCTGCGCCTGGTCTGGCATCAGCAGTTTGATTAAGCCGATCTGTTCCGGCGACAGTTCCAGTTCTCCAAGTCCGCACTGCGCCGCAACAAGCAACTCTCTCAAAAGATTGATCTTATGTTGAGCAGACACAAGAGCATCCGCCATTTCCCGCGCGATTAGTTGCGCGTGCCTGATCCGGCAGTTCTGGCGCCATGTTCGTATGCACTGGTCGGAAAGACCAAGGCCGGATAAATTCTCGCACGCCACGAGCAAAGACCGGCGCAATATAAAATCTAAACCATTAAACTCTCCCTCACTCACCGCTGATCGCATCCGCTCCAGGGCGCGCTCTACCTGCCACCTGGCCGCAGATTGTTGGAGCAGCTGTTTGACTTCTTCCCGCGTGGTGCCCGCCTCTTCCGGCGTGATCAAGTTCGGGTCAATGATTGTTTCTATCTGACATTCGGCACCATCGGAAAACATTCGCCCGCCGCTGCGCAGTTCTGCCAAAATGCGCCGCGCTTTGTCTAGGGCGAACTGCTTGTCAACTTCATGCTGCCGCCTTTTCTCTTTTCTTCTTGCCATGATTCCGTCAGCGATTAGACAGCCAACGGCAGTGAGAAAAAATATAGCAACCATCGCTATGATTATGATATTCCACGCATTCTGCAACATAATACATCCTTTTTGTTGAATTTTGTTTTTATGTCTGAAGTAACAATCAAACGGCTATCTTTGGCTAAAAAATTAAACTTTATAACCGCCTAATTGCTACTTCTGACATATTTCCCAGCATTCGCCTTTATTCGCAAATTCGCATTATATTTTCAAAGAGCAAGAATAAAATACATTAGCATATTTACCACTATTGTGTCAACTCTTGACGCATTTACTTAAACATGCTACATTTTAAAGTCGCTGAAATGTAGTAAGCGACCCTCAAGTAAGGCAAGAGGTAAAAGCAGTTTGCCTAGATGGGTCTTGATAAAAGACCATCGCTGTTCCTTGATAACGGCTTTGCCGTTTCGCAGTTAAGAAAGGTAACATCATGTCATCAAAATTGTTCATTAATCGGGTTGCTGCTCAACAAAATCCCGACAGTGTTTTTGTCCTTCCGGACTTCTCCGGAGCTCATATAAGGCTTCTAGGTGCAAGCTGTAAGACCGACATTGCGCCTAGCGGCAATTGGGTCGATAGCGTAACTTTTTTCCCGGCAACAGGAAGATCAGCCATTGTCGCTTTAATGGTGCGTAACGCGGAAAAGTCCCCTGGCGATTGGAATCGCTCGTTCTTCCTGAAAATAACTTGGCGAGAAGGCAAACCCTGGATTAATCTGGACGAGGCTTGGGTTTCTCCGGCTGACCGCCCCGGCCATGCATCGGAATGGGGCGTTACTGTCCAAATTAACGACGTTACCTACAGCTCGGTCTTCTCCGACGAAAAGCGTCAGTCGCCTACGCGTCGGTTTGTCCGCGACGGCAACCTGCTTTGCCGCTACCTGATTGGCGACGCCACGACCGACGAGGTCCAAGCCGCGGCGCAAGCTTTCCAGGAGGAACAGGCTTGGCCGGCTAAGTACGCCGCGCTAGAGCAACAGTGCGCCGAAGCGGCCGAGGAAGAAGCAAAAGCTTGGGTAGCCAGGCACACCGCGCTGGAGGAAAAAGTCGCTAGCCTGCGAAACCAACTGGCCTCTGAAGAAATTAGGTCGGCTACGATGCTGGACAAGTGGGCCGAGCTGAAAGAGGCACTCGCGACAAGTGAGGTCGTGCACCAAGAACAGTCGGCAAAAATCGCTGACCTGCATAACAAGCTGGCCGCGGAAGAGATTGCGGCGGCCGCGGCGCAACAAGAATGCGCCAAACTGGAAAAACAGTTCGCGGCCCAACAAAGCGCTCTCAAAGCGCACCAAGAGGAGGTGGCCCGCCTCGAAAATGTGCGCGATGACCAACTGCGCACGATCCAGGATCTGCAACTACAACATACGGCCGCGACCATGGAGATCGAAGATCTGAAAAAACAACTGGCTGCAAAAGAAGGCGCGTTCAATTTTTCGCGCTCAAGGGCCGTGGACCTGGCGGGAGAGGTGGATCGTTTGACCAAAGCTCTCAAGACCACCAATGAACAAAAGGCCGTCGCACAACGAAGCATCCGCACCATCAAAGAAGCTGTGAAACACGCCGGCCTTGGCCAACGGCAAGCAACTCTCAATGCAATCAGCAAAGAATGCGATGAGCTTCTCGAGTTCTTGAAAGCGTCCTAATCCAACAGCAGAACGCTTTGCAACGCCGCGGCGGTTCGTCCAAGACGACCCCGCGGCTCTTTTTATAAAGGCACAAATTAGCACAAATTAATAACACAAATTAAACACAAATAATAAAAACGCGGTTCAATAGAAACCGCGTTTTTATTATTTGTGAAAATTTGTTTTAATCTGTGCTAATTTGTGTCTTTACATCATCATGCCCGGGTCCATGCCGCCGTAGCCGCCGCCCGGCATGCCGCCATGGTCATGCTCTTTCTTTTCCGGCTTGTCCGCGATCACCGCTTCGGTGGTTAAAAACATTACGGCCGCGCTGGCCGCGTTTTCCAGGGCCGAGCGCACCACTTTGGTCGGATCAACAATGCCGGCCGCGAACATATCTTCAAATTTATTGGTCATGGCATTAAAGCCCAAATTTTTATTGCCGGCCTTGTATTCTTTCATGATATTATACAACACCAAAGAGCCGTCTTTGCCCGCGTTGGCCGCGATCTGCTTGATCGGCTCCAAAATGGCCGTATCCACGACCGTAGCGCCGGGCGTATCCTCTTTTTTATCCGTAAGCTCTTTAAAAGCGTCTCCGGCCTGCGCCAAGGCCAGCCCGCCGCCGGCGACCACGCCTTCGGCTACGGCCGCGCGCGTGGCGTTCAAGGCGTCTTCAATCCGGTCTTTCTTTTCCTTCATTTCGGTTTCCGTGGCCGCGCCCACCTTGATCACCGCCACGCCGCCGGCCAGCTTGGCCAGCCGCTCCTGCAATTTTTCTTTATCATAATCCGAATCGGTCATTTCCATTTCTTTTCTGATTTGCGCCACCCGGCTGTCAATCGCCGGCTTCTCGCCCTTGCCCTCCACAATGGTTGTGTCATCTTTGGTGCTTACCACTTTTCTGGCTTGTCCCAGATCGGCGATCTCGGCGTTCTCCAGCTTCAGCCCCACTTCTTCGGAAATCAATTTGCCGCCGGTTAAAATCGCGATGTCGGCCAGCATGTCTTTCCGGCGATCGCCAAAGCCCGGAGCTTTGATGCCCAAGACATTGAAAGTGCCGCGCAGTTTATTAACCACGAACGTGGCTAGCGCCTCGCCCTCAATTTCGTCCGCGATAATGACCAAATCTTTCTTGCCGCTTTTAGCGATCTTTTCCAGTAAAGGCAAAATTTCCTGGATGGAAGCGATTTTCTTGTCCGTAATCAAAATGTACGGCTCGGCAAATTCGGCTTTCATGGAATCGGTGTTGGTAATCATATAAGGAGAGACATAGCCCTTGTCAAACTGCATGCCTTCCACCACTTCTTTGACTACGCCGAAGGATTGGCCTTCTTCAACCGTGATGACGCCGTCTTTGCCCACGGCCGACATGGCCTCGGCAATAATTTGGCCGATGTCTTTGTCGTTGGCCGAAATGGAAGCGACCTGGGCGATTTCTTCCTTGGTCTTGATAGTTTTGGACATTGTTTTCAAATTGGCTACAATTGCGGCCACCTTATCTTCAATGCCTTTCCTTAAATCAATCGGGCTGATGCCGCTGGCCACCATTTTTAAGCCCTCGCTAATCATGGCTTGGGCCAAAACCGTGGCCGTGGTCGTGCCGTCGCCGGCCGCGTCATTGGTTTTGGAAGCGACTTCTTTCACTAATTGAGCGCCGATATTTTCAAATTTGTCTTCCAGCTCAATTTCCCTGGCCACGGTCACGCCGTCCTTGGTGATGGTCGGAGAGCCATAGCTTTTCTCAATCACCACGTTCCGGCCCTTGGGTCCGAGCGTGACTTTAACCGCGTTAGCCAGCTGATCTACGCCTTTTTTCAAAGCGTTTCTGGCTTTTTCATCGTAAATGATAATTTTTGACATACTATTTTTAATTTAAAGTTTAAATATCAAAATGAAAAATGACAGTTGAAAATTAAAAATTATTCTGTCATTGCGAGGAGCCTTGTACTCAAGGCGACGAAGCAATCTCTGGTAAATCGCTCCGAACCATGGATTGCTTCGCCTGCCGGCAGGCAGGCTCCTTCCGCGCCCGCTAACGCCTAAGCGTGGCGATGGCGGGCGGGGCAGTCGCTCGCAATGACAATAAAGTGGTCTTTAATTTTGCATTTTACATTGTCATTTTGCATTTTGATTTTTACATTTTTAATTTACTCTAGTATCGCCAAGACATCTCCCTCGCTAATGATAAGATATTCCACGCCGTCAACTTTTACTTCGTCAGGCGAATACTTCTTAAACATAACCTTATCCCCCAGCTTGACGGACATTGGGGCCGTCTGGCCGTTATCCAATAATTTGCCCGCGCCCACGGCCACGACTTCGCCTTTTTCCGGTTTTTCTTTATCCACGGTGTCTGGCAAGACGATGCCGGATTTAGTCACCTCGTCTTGAACAATTGGTTTAACGATCACATGATCGCCTAATGGTTTTAGTTTCATATAAATCGCGTAACTCATATCGCATAACGCATAACGTAAATGCGCCTGAGCATATTAATAATTATTCACTAAATAATTCGTAATTGACTTTAGCACTCTCATTATCCAAGTGCTAACCGTTATTGTATTTTAGCGATCATTAAAGCACTTGTCAAGTATCGGCTATTTTAGCTGATTTTAAATAAAAAACGATTCAGCAAAAGCCAAATCGTTTAATATGAAAAATTTATTATTGATTTTGATTACGGTTTGATTGACGAATGGTGATGCAAAATTTTAAAGCCCCCATCTTCCTTTAATTTGACGACAAAAGAGAATCTGGCCTGCACAATGCCTCTCTTGCCGTCGGTGTCTAATTCAAAATTGTACATTCCTGAATGCACATAAATATCAGGCCCAAGCATTTGAACTTCGTCATCGATAATCTCGCCGGTAGGATGTTTTTCAAGAAAATGCTTGAAATACTCCTCTGCTCCGCTCCGGCCTTTTTTAAATTCACCGGAAACAGTCGGCAAAAAAGTCGCGCTCTCGGCATAAAGTTCAGCCACTTTCTTTTGATCGCCGGTTTCTAAGGCCTGATTCCAAATTAAAAAATTGCGCCTGGCGATTTCTTTGATTTTCTCCATATCAGTTTCATTATGTTGGTTAATGCTAATATCTGCGTTTTTCATATTGTTTTATTATTATTATTATTATTATTATTCAATGTTTTTTAGCTTCCGCCATCTTTTCACCGCTTTGCTCCGCGCCAATTCCCTCTCAATAGCGGCGTTAACCTCGGCAAAGTCAACCTTTTCACCGCGGCGCGCTTTATCTTTCAGCTCGGCGGCGCGCTGGCGGGCGGACGTTAAGCGCGTTTCGTCCAGCTCCTCGGCCCGCTCGGCCGTGTCTGCGAGAATAACCACTTTGTCTTTCAGCACTTCTAAAAACCCGCCGGAAATAGCCATCACTTCATCGGTGCCATCCTTCTTCTTGATATGAATCACGCCCGGCATCAGGCTTGATACCAAAGGGATGTGATTCGGCAAAACCGTAATCTCGCCCATCTTGGTCGGCAGAGTAACCTGCAGAATTTCTTCTTTTAGCACCACGCGCTCCGGTGTAACGATTTCAAATTTTATAGTATGCATATTATCGCAAATTAATACAAATTAGACACAAATTAACGCAAACTGTTGATATATGGTTTATGGTTATTGGTACAAATCAATCTTTTAAAATATAGGGACGGCAAACCAAAGTTAAATAAATACCCCAATTCATAATAAGACGATTTTAAATATTCAAGCAATTGAATCTCAAATTTATTTAATATTATTGGTTTCGCTTTTAACTCTATAATAATTTTGTCCTCAACAACTAAATCTGGCTCATAATAACCAATTTTATTACCTGTTTCTTTAGAATATATATTTATTTTTGGTTTAACAACAAAATTTATTTTATTTATTTTTAACTTCTCTTCTAAAACTTTATGATAAATTCTTTCATTATGTCCATTCTTATATTCTCTGTGTACCTCCATGCAAATCCCCACAATTTTATAACTTAAATCTTTATACAAATACACGCCCTCCATATTATTTGTGTAAATATGTTACTTAATTTGTGTTAAATCTGTGATGTCCCCTTTCATGTAGAAATCGCCTTCGCTCTTATCATCATGCTTGCCGTCCAAAATTTCCTTAAAAGCCTTAATCGTCTCGGCCAATTTAACATACTTGCCTTTGCGGCCGGTAAAGGTTTCCGCCACCGAGAACGGCTGGGATAAAAATCTCTGGATCTTCCTGGCGCGCGACACGGTTATCTTGTCTTCATCAGACAATTCTTCCATGCCCAAAATGGCGATAATATCCTGCAAATCCTTGTATCTCTGCAAAACCTTTTGCACCCGTCTGGCCACATCGTAATGCTCGGCGCCCACAATTTTCGGGTCCAGAATGACCGATGAAGAATCCAGCGGATCCACGGCCGGATAAATGCCCAGTTCGGACAAACCGCGCGATAGCACCACGGTGGAATCCAGGTGGCCGAAGGTCGTAGCCGGCGCCGGATCGGTTAAATCGTCGGCCGGAACATAGA
Organism: Patescibacteria group bacterium; assembly: GCA_028707005.1. Taxonomy (GTDB): domain Bacteria; phylum Patescibacteriota; class Patescibacteriia; order Patescibacteriales; family GWC2-42-12; genus GWC2-42-12. The sequence goes on along the minus strand of JAQTVB010000008.1, from coordinate 28,060 downwards.
CCGCCTGGATGGAGGTGATTGAACCTTTATCGGTAGAAGTAATGCGCTCCTGCAATTCGCCCATTTCCGTGGCCAAAGTCGGCTGATAGCCCACGGCTGAAGGCATGCGCCCTAAGAGCACCGACACTTCCGAACCGGCCTGAGTGAATCTGAAAATGTTATCTATAAATAATAGCACATCTTTGTTTTTTTCATCGCGGAAATATTCGGCTAAAGCCAGCCCGGACAAAGCAACGCGAGCGCGCGCTCCCGGCGGTTCGTTCATTTGGCCGAAAACCATGGCCAGCTTGTCCAGAACTTTGGCGTCTTTCATTTCATGGTATAAGTCATTGCCCTCGCGGGTTCTTTCGCCCACGCCGGCAAAAACCGACACGCCGCCATGCGCTTTGGCGATGTTATTGATCAATTCCTGGATAACCACGGTTTTGCCCACGCCCGCGCCGCCGAACAAACCGACCTTGCCGCCTTTTAAAATCGGACAGATCAAATCAATGACTTTAATGCCGGTTTCCAAAATTTCCGTTTTAGTCGATTGATCAACGAATTTTGGCGCCGGCCGGTGAATCGGATAGCGCTTCGCGGTTTTTACGCCCGCGCCGCCATCCACGACCTCACCTAAGACATTAAAAATTCTGCCCAAAGTCTCTTCGCCAACCGGCATGGTGATGTTATTGCCCGTATTAACAACTATATCGCCGCGTTTTAAGCCATCGGTTGACCCCATGGCCACGGTTCTAACCACGTTGGCGCCCAAATGCCGCTGAGTTTCCAAAACCAGCTTCTTGCCGTTGGTTTCAATTTCCAGGGCAGTGTAAATTGCCGGCAGTTCATCTGCAAAATGCACGTCCACGACCGCGCCGATGATTTGTTTAATAACCCCTGTTGTTTTTTCTGACATATTATTTTAGTTGAATAATGAATTATGAATCATAAATCATGGCTTTTGCCCATCATTCATGGTTCTTAATTCATGATTCTTTTTCTTGACCTTTATGATAAAATATCATACAATCAAACCCAGTATCCACAGAAACACCAAAACAAGATACCATGAAAAAATCCGCGACTTCCGCAAAAACACTCAAAAGCCTTGGTTCTTTCACAGCTCGTCGCCGGCCCAGCAAGACCGATGGCATTGACCGAGCCTGCTGGGGATTGGGTGATGAGCCGTTGAAAGACGACCCGCTTGAGTCCCTTAGTCGACCCAGAAAGAGAAAGAGAACGAGCAGACCAATTGAACCTCGTCCGAGAAACCACCGGCCTGCATATCACACCTTTTAACGCCGCCACCTCTTTCGCACCCCACCAGTCTAGTCCTCAGACTATCACTGGTGGGTCTTTTTTTTCCCCCTCCCCCGCTCCAACCCTCCCCCGCTCATGCCGCACCAGCTCGCTCCGCTCGCACCCTCTCCAAGCCTGGAGAGGGTAAGCCCCCCCCTTCTCCCTGCCGGCCGGCTGGCTGACTAGGAGAAGGAGTTGAGGAATGAGGGCTGACTAGTAGAAGAAAGCTTTCACTTTTTTGTTATTTCAATGATCTTGCCAACGACGTCGTTAATTGACTTAAAAATTTCTTCGTTGTTAAACCTGACAACTTTATACCTATTTTCCTTAAAAACATCTTCTCTAAATACATCACACTCCCTTACTTCCCCGTCTTTATGAATTCCGCCGTCAACTTCTATTATCAACCTAAAATCATGACAATAAAAATCAGCCACATAATTATAATCACCGAAAACGAATGGAAACTGACGGCGGAATTTTAAATTATTTACCTGCCTATTTTTTATTTTTTGCCAAAGAACGTTCTCGGCTTCTGTCATTCTGCCCCTCAATTCTCTTGCGACTTTTACCATCTTTGAATTTATCATATTTCTTCTTCCCCCCTCTCCAGACTTGGAGAGGGGCAGGGGGTGAGGCGGAGAGGGGGGCTATTCCGCCAGCGCATTCGCACCCGCGCTAATTTCCGCTATTTCTTTGGTCACTGCCGCTTGCCGCGCCTTGTTATATGACAACGTCAACTCGCTTACCATATCCGTGGCCGCTTCCGTGGCCTGATGCATGGCCAGGCGGCGCGCGCTTTGCTCGGAAGCATTGGATTCCAAAATGGCCTGATATAATTGTATTTCAATCAATCTGGGCAGCATTTGATCAAGCACTTCGGCCGGACTGGGCTCAAAAATATATTCCGCCTGCCCGGACAAATTTTGCTCCGCGCCTCCGGCCCCTTCCAGGTTGCCTAAATGTTCATCCTGCTTTTTTATCTCTATGGGTAACAGCTGCTTCAACCGCGGCTCTTGTTTAACCGCATTGACAAAATCGGTATAAGCCGCCAGCACCTGATCATATCTTCCTGATAAATAATCATTAATCAATAATTTGGCCGCGGCCGTCACCTCTCTCACTTCATTAATATAATCCTGCTTGGGAAAATCGGCCGCCACCGCAAAACCAAAATTTTTGTGTATGGCCACGCCCCTTTTGCCTAAAAGAATAAACTCAAAATTATCCCGTTCTTTCCCTTTAGCCGTTTCCAGCACTTTCTTAATAATCGTTGCATTGAAGCCGCCGCACAAGCCGCGGTTTGAGGTAATCAGAACCACGGCGGTTTTCTTGATCAAGCCGCGCCTGGTTAATAGCGGATGAAGCGCCTGGCCGTCCTTTTTTCCTTGCGCCAAACTTAAAACCGTGGACCAGCTCAAATTGGCGTAAGCCCGGGTTTTCAGCACCGCCTCAATGGCCCTGCGCATTTTCGCGGCCGACACCATTTCCATGGCCCTGGTAATTTTTTTGGTGCTGCTGATAGACTTTATTCTTTTTTTAATATCTCTGGTATTGGCCATATCCTATTTTTGTCATTCCCGCGCAAGCACCTCGTTTTCCTTTTCAGCGCCGAGGTCGGCACAGAGGAGCAATCCAGAAGCGCGAGGCATGAACACGCCTATTCAGTCTATCGCGTTCTCGCAATTTACTCCTGGATTGCGGCTCGGAGGCCGCAATGACAGACCGTATTATTTTATAATATATTCCACCGTCCCTTTATAATCCATGATCAGCGTTTTCATCTCCGCTTCCAGTTTGTCAGTTAAGTCCTTTTTCTCGGCAATCTCTTTAATAATCTTCGCGCCTGAATTAGCCGCGTACTTATAAAGCCCGGCTTCAAATTCAGAAATTTTTTCTACCGGCACGTCATCCATTAATCCGTTAATCAAGGCGAAAAATACCAAAACTTGATTGGCTACCGGCACTGGAGAGTATTGGCCTTGCTTAAAAATTTCCGAGAGTCTCTTGCCGCGCTCCAGCTTAGCTTTGGTTTCCTTATCTAAATCCGAGCCGAATTGAGCAAAGGCGGCCAATTCTCTGAACTGCGCGGCCTCCAGCTTCATTTTGCCCGCGACTTTTTTCATGGCCTTGATTTGGGCGGCGCTGCCGACGCGGGAGACGGACAAACCCGCGTCCACGGCCGGACGATTGCCCTGATAAAATAATTCCGGCATCAAATAAATTTGGCCGTCGGTAATGGAAATCACGTTAGTCGGAATATAAGCCGACATGTCGCCGGCCTGGGTTTCAATAATCGGCAAAGCCGTGATTGAGCCGCCGCCATGTTCCGGGTTTAATTTACAGGCTCTTTCCAAAAGACGAGAATGCAAATAGAAAACATCGCCCGGGTAAGCCTCTCTTCCCGGCGGACGCTTTAAAAGCAAAGAGATTTCACGATAAGCCACCGCATGTTTTGATAAGTCATCATAAACAATCAAGACGTCTTGGCCCTTATCTAAAAAATATTCGGCCATGGCGCAACCGGCGTAAGGCGCAATGTACAATAACGAGGCCGGGTCGGACGCGCCGGCTAAAACCACGGTCGTATAATCCATGGCTCCCGCCTGCTCCAATTTAGCCACCAGGCCGGCCACTTTTGATTCCTTTTGCCCGATAGCCACGTAAATGCATTTCATGTTCTGACCCCTCTGATTGATAATCGTATCAATAGCGATCGCGCTTTTGCCGATCTGGCGGTCGCCGATAATCAGCTCTCTCTGGCCGCGGCCGATGGGAATAATGGCATCAATTACTTTAATGCCGGTCTGCACCGGCTGGCGGACGCCCTGGCGGGTAATCACGCCCGGCGCGATTTTTTCCACCGGATAAAATTTTTCCGCGTTGATTTCCTCTTTGCCGTCAAGCGGCTGGCCCAAAGGGTTAACCACGCGGCCGATAATTCCTTCGCCGACCGGCACCTGCAAAATCCGTTTTAAACACCTTACTTCGTCGCCTTCTTTAATCCTGGAGCTATCACCCAAAATAATCGCGCCGACCCGGTCTTCCTCCAGGTTGAGCGCCACGCCATAGGCTTTTTCGCTTGAACCGGCGCTAACAATCTCTAGCATCTCCGACATCATTACGTCGGCAATGCCTTCAATTCTGGCAATGCCATCGCCGACTTCCACGATTCTGCCCACAGTCTGCTCTTTGGCCTTGGCCTTGAAATCGGCAATCTGCTCTTTTAATTGTTTAACAATGAAATCTTTAGTAGTAGACATATGAAATACTTTGTCATTGCGAGGAGCGTTAGCGACGAAGCAATCTCCTTTAAGAACATCCTTGGTTTGAAGTAATACTCTCTAGGCCAAGTTTAGTTTTGTTGATTGAAGCATTTTATCTCTTCCTACTTTTCTTTCTTACTAGAGATTGCTTCGCTCACTCCGCGCCCGCTAACGCCTAAGCGTAGCGATGGCGGGCGGGTCGTTCGCTCGCAATGACAATAAAAATTTATTTTATTAACTTCTCTTTTAATTCTGCCAATTGCGACCTTAAGCTGCCGTCCAATATTTTATCGCCATACCTGATTACTACGCCGCCCAAAATATTTTTATCTTCTTTTTCATGGACGACCACTTCTTTGGCTTTGGTAAGATGCCCAAGATAATCTTTCAGCATTTTCATGATCTCGCGGCCCAACCCATGAGCAGTAATTATTTCCGCTTCAACGATTCCCTGCCGCTCATTCCAAATTTTTAAAAATTCTTTTTCAATTTTTTCTGCCATTGATAAAGCGTTATTTTTAACTAATATTTCAATAAATTTAGCGATTATAGCCTTAACCTGGCTAGCCGATTTGCCGTCTGCCGCTTCATATAAGCTTAAAGCGAATTGTTTTGGCGTAATACGCATATGAGAATTGTCATTGCGAGGAATGGAGCGAAGCGGAATGACGAAGCAATCTCCTAAAAGTGTTAATATTTTAACTGCATGTAGACAAAAGGTGAGATTAATCTGAATTAGCAGTATTTGTATTATCCATGTTCACGCTGCTAACCAGAGATTGCTTCGCTTCGCTCGCAATGACAGATTATTATTTTACTATCTTCCTAATCATCTCCATGTCTTCTTTTTTATCTAATTTTTTGCTTAGCACTTTTTCCACGGCCGCCACTACTAGATCAGCGACTTCAGCTTTGATTTCATGCAAAGTTTTGGCCTTTTCCGCCTGCATCTTCTGTTTCTCCTGATTGATAATCGCTCCGATTTCTTCTTTGGCGCGGACGACCATCTCGGCCTTTTTCGCTTCCGTATCGCGCGCCGCTTTTTCTAAAATCACATTGGCCTGTTTCTTGGCTTCGGCCAGCTGGCGGCCATAATCTTTCTCCGTCTGGGCTAATTTTTCCTCAACTCTTTTGGCGTCCGCCAGGCCTTGGCTGATTTTCTCCGCCCGCTCATTCATCATTTTGGTCAAAGGTTTAAAAGCAAACCAATACAAAACCGCCAAAACGATGGCGAAATTAATAACCTGTGCGATCAGCAAACTAAGATTAAGGTGAAAAGTGGCGATTAGATTATCCATAATATTAACTAATGCAAAATTTCTAATTGATCTGATTTCTAATTGATCTAATAAAATCCCAAGGGCCAAATCCCAATCCCCAAATAAATTCTAAACTCCAAACTTTAATTTGTATAAAATTGGGGTTTGTTTGGTTATTGGTCATTGAGATTTGGGTTTTGATTAGATCAATCAGGTTAATTAGAAATTATTGATTTTAACATTTTAATAGTCTCACCTCTGCTCCAGCGGTTAAGCTGGAACAGCTCGTAAGCTTACTAAAAATCTATTTAGCTGATGCTGAAGGCGATTACCAAGGCATAAATAGCGATAGCTTCGGCAAAAGCCGCCGCGATCAACATGGTAATCAAAATTTTTCCGGACGCTTCCGGATTGCGGCCGATGGCTTCCATGGCTTTAGCGCCGATAAAACCGATGCCCAGGCCCGGGCCGATAGCGCCCAAGCCGATAGCTAAGGCCCTGGCTAACATTACTGTGTCCATAAATTTTAAATTATTATTTATTAATGATTAATTCGTAATTTTTAATTTTTAATTGACTATCAGTGTTCTTCCGCCGTGCCCATCATGGTTAAATATGTAAGTACCAGCATGGAAAAAATCAAAGCCTGAATCGCTCCCACCATAACTTCTAAAAACATGAAAGGAATCGGCAGGCCATAGGCCATGATCGCGGCCATGGAGGCGACTAAAACTTCGCCGGCGAAAATATTGCCGAATAACCGGAAAGACAGGCTGGCGACTTTGGCCAATTCGCTGATAATCTCCAATAAGCCGACAAAAACTTTAATCGGATTAACTATTAAAATTGTCGGCTCCTTTAGAACCTTTTTGGGAATTTCCAGCAAAGCTTGCAAATTGACGAACTTATTAAAATAGTTCCAAAAACCGACCGTCACTACTCCGAAAATATGGCTGGCAACCACGCCAACCAGCGCCAAAGCCAGGGTGGTGTTTAGATCGGCTGTGCCGCCGCGGAAAAAAGGAACGAACAGCTTTTCGCCATGTTCGCTAATCACCTGCCCGATTGAGCCGATGCCCGGCAACAGGCCGAGCCAATTGTTTATCAGGATAAAAACAAAAAAGCTGAACACAAAAGGAAAAAACTTCAGGCTTTTTTCACGTGAACCGGTTACCGAATCAAAAATGTCCAGCAGCGCTTCCACGCCGGCTTCCAAAAAATTTTGCATCTTACCCGGAATTAATTTGATGGTGCGGCGAAAATACAAACCGAACACCACTACGGCCAAAACCACTATCCAGGTATTTAATAAAGAATTGGTTATGGGCAAGCCGCCCCAACTGGAAACTTGCTCGGCGTATAAAGTATGTTCCTGCTTGATTTCAGTATGGACCGCCGGAGTCTGAATTTCTAAATTATTTTCTGCTGATGTCATAATTACAAAATTTTATCTTTATTTTTTTTCCAATTTCTTCAATTCTTTGGCCGTGATTCTTAAAAGGCCGAAGAGGGAAAGCGCGAAAGCCGCGCCGATACAAGTCAAGAACAGCCAGGGCGCGCTGTTAAACTTCTTATCCAGCCATGCTCCGCAATACAAGGCGACAATCACCGGCGCGGCAATCCAGACCGATAACTTTAAAAACATGGTGATTGCCGGCTGCCACCAGGCTACCGGCCTTTTTCCGTTTGCTGACAAAGCTTGATTTTTATCGTTCTCTTCGGGCATACTACAAAAAATTCAGGGCGGAATCAGCCTTGAATATGTTTCTGGTTATTCACAGTCTCCCACTTATTTTTATACAGGAAAAATCAAAAACAGTCAACTAATGGAAAAAACGAATAACGAATTGAGGTTCACATATTCGCAGATGCGCATTAGAATTCGCGGGATTGACAAAGGCAACCACAATGTTATATTAACTATATCAAACAGCTCATTAAAAATTGTTCTTTGGAAATAGTGAGCTGAATCTTCAACACGGTAAACTCGGTCAAATAGACAAAAAAAGTGAAACAACAACCTCAATAACACCCGGAGGAAAACATGAACAGCCTTACATTAAGAACGCAGCCTCACGCTTGGCGGGCGCTGCTTATTCGTACAGTGGGTACTTCTCTAGGTCAGCATATTGTAGCCGCTGACACTAAGCCTCGCGCGCCGGCGCGGCCTATAATGCCACCAACTGACGAACTGGAAAAGCGCCTTAAGTTAGGAGGGATTATACTGCCCAACTGGACAGAAGCCCTTATTCTCTTGAGCGGCGTGATCGTGCCGGCATTGCTCATATTGCTGCTAACACCAGAAAAGGCAGTTAAGAGGGCTTTGATAACCTTCGGCTGCTTGCTTGTATCAGAAATCGTCTTGTGGATCATAGGTATGATGATAGCCGATCTCCCGGATCCAGAACAAAGAAGAGTGGGGTAAACCAAGGGAACAAAATAGCGATTCACGACGCGGATTATTGCATTTAAAGAAAGAAGGTACCACAGGAATGCGACAATATGCGCCTTGGCTCGCTAAAAACAGAACCGCCCCCTACTCTGGAGGGCGGTTCTTCTTTATTTATAATATAATACGAATTACGAATTTTGTACGAATTTACGAATACTATTAATTAAGCATTTAAATAAATTCAGGGAAGAACAAAAAAATTTTATTGTCTCCTATTAACCTCTATAACCTTTTTTATATTAGTAATGCCTTTTTGTTGTATTCGTAAATTCGTACAAAATTCGTAATTCGTTTATATATTAAACAATCCCCTGGCATTAGCCGTGCTAATCTCCGCCACTCTTTCCAAGCTTAAATTTTTTATTTCCGCGATTCTTTCCGCCACTTTCTTAACTAAGAGCGGCTCATTTCTCTGCCCGCGGAACGGCGCCGGCGTCATATAGGGGCAATCGGTTTCTACCATCAGCTTGTCGCCGGGCAAACGGCGGATTAAATCGTCCCATTGAGCGGAGAAAGTAATTAAACCGGTGAAAGAAATCAGCAAACCCAAGTTGAAATATTGCCAAGCCAATTCCTCGTCCCCGGAAAAACAATGCATCACGCCCCACGGCTTGTCTTTGGGCAAACCATCTTTATGGTCTTTTTTGAATTTTTTTAAAATTTCCAGCATGTCGTCGTGCGCTTGGCGGCAATGAATAATCACCGGCCGCTTTAAATTATGCGCCAGTTGCAATTGCTCCAAAAAAACTTGTTTTTGCTTTTGCTTAATCGCCGGCACGTTCGCCGTGATATCCAGATGGTAATAATCCAGGCCGATCTCGCCTATAGCCACAACTTTTTTGAATTGCCCCAATTTTTCATAAACATCAGAACTGAATTCTTCCTCGCGCGTATTAAAATCATAATCATCTCCCTCAACCCGCTGTTCCTGCGTGTGCACCGGATGCAGGCCGACCGCGGCATAAACTCCCTTTTCGTATTTATTGGCGAATTCCAGCGCCCGCTTGGAAGTTTTAACTTCCGCGCCGACCAAAATCATCCAGGTATCGGACGCCAAAGACCGGCGAATCACTTCGTCGGCATCATCTTTAAAGGCGTTAAAATTTACATGCGCATGGGTATCTATGAGCATAAATTGCTCTTTGTCATTCCCGCCCGCAAGCGGGAATCCTTTTTCCTGTCATTGCGGGCTTGACCCGCAATCTAGAATTTTTAATTTTTAATTTTGTAATTTTTAAATAATTTCTAATATCTTAATTTTTAATATCTAAATAATTTGTGGCCCAACTAACTTAAAAAATATTTTATTAAAAATTAGAATATTTTGTGATTAGTCAGAACACCCCCGCCAAAGGCGGTGGCTTGATGAGTGGGGCCGCCTAAAAGGCGGTCATTGCCCGGTCACTCATTCGTTATGTTAATTAATTTTTCCTCTTTGACCGAATTCGTTGCCGTCAGCTTCGTCTTGTTCTCGGATATATTTCTTGATTATCTCTTCGTCAAAGCCGACCGTTGATACCGCATAGCCTCTGGCCCAAAAGTGCGCTCCAGTGTAGTTTCTGGCCTGACCTTGAAAGCGGGCGATGGCGATGGCGCTCTTGCCCTTGAGGAATCCCAGAACTGAGGCCACGGCATACTTAGGCGGAATTTCAATGCACATATGGACATGATCTAAACTTAAACTGCCTTCGGTGATTCGACTTTCTTTCTGCTGAGACAGTTCATGCAGTATTTTCACCAGTTCTTTTCTTATTTGGCCGTACAAGACTTTCTTCCTTTTCTTAGGCACAAATATCACGTGATATTTGCAATTCCATTTTGAATGGGATAAACTTTGATATAGGTTAGACATAGTGTTGTTTTATGAGCGACGGCCACTCATCAAGCCGTTTTCATTATACAACACTTTGTCTTTTTTTGTGGTTGACGGAACGGTAAAACCTTTGCAAGTCTCACCAGTAGAACTGGTGGATTACCTTTTGGGAAAAACTATTTAAAAATTAAAAATTACTTGCCTACCGGCAGGCAGGCAAAATTCAAAAATTATTTATCACTATTCCCTAATCACCTTGACATTTCTCACCTCCCTTAAATCCACCAGCCGCGACGGCTTGGCGTTTTTGCATTCTCCCGCGTCAATCGCCAGGTCCGGCAATTCGCTAAAATATTTTTCCAGGCTGGCCACGCTATTAAGCGCGGGCTCGCCTGATTTGTTTAAGCTGGTGGAGACAATCGGCAAGCCGGCCTTGCTAATTATTTTAACTAAAAAATCGCTGGCTGGCAATCGTACGGCTAAACTGTCCCGTCCGCAGGTAAGTTCATCCGGTAGATTGCGCTTACTTTTCAAAATAACCGTCACCGGCCCCGGCCATGTCTTTTTCAAATATTCCATCTGCTCTTCATCCACGACACAATATTGCTGTAGCATCTTAAAATCGCCAACCAAAATTATGAACGGCTTTTTTCTCTTCCCCTCGCCCGCCGAAGCCTTGCTCACCCACCGAAGCCTTGGCGTAGGAGGGGCGAAGGCGGGGCCTTTAATTTTTTTTATTTTTTCCACGGCCGAAGAGTTACCCGCGTCGCAACCCAAACCATAAATCGTGTCGGTCGGATAAGCGATGACTCGCCCGCGTTTTAAGCAGTCCGCCACCAAATCCACCTGTTCGTCGGTTATTTTATTTATGTCTATCTTTATGGTTTGCATAATTTTACGCCAAATCGCCGTTGCGCAAAACTTTAACAACGATTTTATCAATAATAAAACTGCCGCTTTTAATATCTGGGGCAGTTAAATTATTTTAATAATATTTCAATTTCTTTTTTTAATTCTGGCAGGTCTTTTTTTATAGTATCCCAGGTTAACTCTAAGCTAACTCCAAAATATTCGTGGATCAGCTTATCCCTTAAACCGGCCATCTTGCGCCAGGGAATATTTGAGTGTAAAAATTTAAAACTATCATCAATATTTTTTGCCGCTTCTCCAATTATTTCTAACCTTCTAAAAACCGCGTCTTGATCTTTTACTGAAGAAAAAAAATTATCTTTAGACATACCTTGGACATAGACTTTAATCCAATTGATGCTTTCTAAGATATGCCCTAAAAATATTGTATTGTCTTTATCCATATATTCTTATTTCATCTTTATAAATATATTTTTCCAAACGAGGATTTATCCCTTTGTAGGTTAACAAATCGACTTTCTTTTTTAACATATCGCTTAATTCCTGTTCAAGCCCTATCAAATCCAATAAACTCTTAGATTTGCCGTATTCTATTAGTATATCTATGTCGCTCCCCCTTTTTTCTTCGCCACGGGCGAAAGAACCGAAAATAGACGCCCTGACCACGTCGTTTTTTTTCAGTATGGGCAAAATTTTTTCCTTGATTTTTTCTATTTTTTTCGTCATACGATTATAGTGATATTATACCACAATTGTAGTAATTACCTGCTACTATGTCAAGACTGCAAATTGTATGCTCTGGGCATACGACTGTATGCTTTTGACATACAACTGTCAACTTCATATTTGCCCCCTTGATAAAGGGGCCCGCCTGCCACTGCGACCCGCCCGACATGCTTCGCCTGTCGAAGCGGGCGGGGGCACGAGCGGGCAGGGATAGGGGGATTATTTTCTTTTTAAAATTTTTACTACCCCCTTATCCGCGTCCACTTCCACTAGGTCGCCATCTTTAAGCGATGCAATAAGATTCGGGATGCCTACAATGCACGGTTTTTTTAATTCCCGGCCGACTATCGCCGCGTGCGATGTTAAACCGCCAAATTCAGTTAAGATGGCTGATGATAACTTCATAATTGGTATATAATGAACCATGGTTTGTAAAGCCACCAACACCTCGCCCTTTTTAAATTTCATAAAATCACCATTGCGTAAAATTACCCTAACTCGGCCCCTGACTTTACCTGGACAGGCGACCAACCCCTTGAGCACCTGCTCTTTTCTCTCGCCAGCCGTAGGAGGATTGAATTGTTTAACTAAACCTTCCGCTTCTGCACCATCATAAACAGTATATTCTCCGGAAGCGTTGGTAGCTACACATATTTTCATCCTGAGCTCGACCGTCTTTAATATTTTAGGGTCCCGTGTACGAATTAATCGAATAATCTCTGGCGGAATCAAATAATAAATTTGCTTAACATCAATCTTAAACCGTCTGGCAATTTCCGTGTAAATGTTTTTTTCTATCAGATTTGATTTTTCATGCAAGCGTCCGCAATGATCTCTAGCCGGAGCAATAATCTGCTTTAAATTTAACTTATCCGCTGGAGACGGATACCAAATATCAATTAACACGGCATACCAAATCTGCATTGTCACTTTAGGCCAGATAAAAAATAATTTCTTTAAATTATTAGCCAGTCTTTGGTCGCTTTCTTTTTTAAAGTTAATTTTAGCCAATTTTATTAAAAAACTTTCTAAAATTTTTGCTTGACGATAATAATCGTCTACTATAACTCGTACATATTTTTGTTGCTCCAACGCTGATATCTTCTCTAAATCTTCTCTAAGCGGTTTTAAAGTTCTGGAAATAAAACAACCATAATATAATTCGTCTTTATGATAAGTAAATACGCCTATCCGCCGGCCGGTCAATTTTAAAAAATGTTCAACCATTTCATCGCAAAACCAGGCCCATGTATCCTCAATTAAAATATTCCAGATACCTAATAATGTAACCTTACTTTTTATTGCCATTGTATTAATAATTATTTCCTTTTTAATATCCTCACTACCCCCTTATCCGCGTCCACTTCCACCAGGTCGCCGGTTTTTATAACTTTCGTTACGTCTTTTACGGCGATAACACACGGCACGCCAAGTTCTCTGGAAACTACGGCCGCATGCGCAGTAATGCCGCCAGTTTCGGTTATGATAGCCGCGGCTTTTTTCATGGCCGGCACATATCTAGCCGAGGTGTAGCCGGTTACCAAGATATCGCCTTTCTTTACCAGACTAAGCGCCTCATTTAAACCATGAGCCACCACGGCTTTGCCCTCAACTTTCCCCGGCGAAGCCGGCTGGCCCATAAGTATACCATTATTAACCAATAAAATTTTCTGCAATTTGCCTTTCTTTAAAAACCGTTCACCCGCTTCGCCCTCATAAATTTCCAGCTTTCTCGTTTGATAAAAAAGAATTGTTAATCTTTTTCGTCTGTCCAGCAAGTCAAACGGAACGCGGCCAGTCTTGAATATCTGTTTTATTTCCGCCGGAAAAAAATAAAGTATGCTATTAGCATCAGAAATTTTAAACCGTTTGGCAATTTCGCCAAGGAGTTTATGCCAAATAACCATGCGCTCCGCGAATAGAGCTGAACCGTCACCTTTGACATACGCCCCGACGCGCAAAATAGTGCTGAAATTTTTCTCTTGTTTACTCAAAGGGAAAGCGTTTTTTAATTTTGCTTTGAGTATTTTTGAAAAACGACTTTGGCGCAATGGCTGGGTGTAAAAAATACGATTTTCAGTAATCTCTTTCGCGTTGTCGCTATATTTTTCTAGCCGTTGAAAAAATTCATTCTCTAGAAGCGAGCTAAACATGTGCAACATGTTGCTGATAGCAGCGATTGACACGCCTGGCATAAAACCGGAAAGAAGGGCTGCACTAAGCTCGTCGTCAGAAATCTTTTTAAATTTCAACCGATTAATCTTCTGAAGGTAAGCTTTAAATTCTGTCCTACTCTTCTCATAAGCGCCCAGCACGCTCTTAATCCATTGATCATTATTTAATTTACTGTGAAAAGCCCGCGCTAATTTTATATCATCATCAACTCGGCCATATTTTTCCTGCTCGCCATATCTGATAATTGACAGAAGTCGATAGCGACTACCACACAAGCGTTCAAACTCGTTAAAAAAATCTTCGCCAGCAAAAGTTAAAGCCTGAAATGGCGTGATATCATTACTAAAAAACAATTCGTATTTTTTACCCCCGAAAGAAATCATATTTCTATTTTACATTTCTTGCCTCGCACTCCTGGATGCCGGGTCACCGCCTATCGGTAGGTAGGGAGCCCGGCATGACAAAAATAACAAAAACCCCTAATTCTTTATTCGTAATTTTTAATTTTTAATTCTATTCAAATTCACATGCACGACCTTGGCCGGCGGAAAGCCGTTAAAGTAAGTTGCCGAGGCGGCGGAATAAGTGCTATAAAAATTAACCGGCCTTTAAAATAATCTCTTCTGCGGATCTTTATTTTTAATAAAATTAGTCGCTCGCTCGACAAACTGCTTGGCATTTTTTAAAGACTGCTCGGTTTGCGCCAAAGAAACTAAAATACCCGGCTCGTCATAAGTAAATCTATTTCTAAACTTTCGCATTCGATCAAAAGCGGCGGCTAATTCGGAAAATTCTTTCCCCAGCACCGCTTCGGCGAAAGAAACCACGGTTTTATGTTGTTGGCCGTCAATTGGCCTGAAGCCGAAAGAAAACATTATCGCCCGGCCGGATCTTAGCATCGCCAAATAGGCGTAATTATAAGACGCTTCGCTGTCTATTTTTAAATTGGCCTCGGCGACTTTTAAATCTTTACGGGCACGCTCAAGATGTTTAACAATTTGATCAAACCCAATTTTTTCTTCGGCGATGAGTTTTGCCTTTTTTAATTTATCAATTAACGGTTTCATATTAATTCAATCTTAGACTTCTCTAAAATTGATTGAATAAACGATTCAGTCTTGGCCTTGGCATTAAATTCTTTCTGGCCCCAAATATGGTAATTGATTTCTCTGTTGAATAGCCCTTCCAGTCTGCTGATTACGACCACCAGCTTATCTTCGTCCGGATTGCCAATGATCATTAAATCCACATCGCTCGCCGAATCTTCTTTACCCTTGGCGAAAGAGCCGAAAATAAAAGCTCTCCTTATGCCTTTTATTTTCTCCAATTCTTTGCGTAAAGTTCCTTCTATGCCGATAGTTTTAAAAACAATATTTTTAAAATCATTGAAGATAGCCGACTCTTTATTAAGATAATAAAAAACCGAATTAGCGATTTTTTCTTTTCTAAAAAGGCCGGATTTTTCCATCATTGTAAGCTCCCGGTGAATATTACTTACCGGCAAATCCAATATTTTTTCCAGTTGTCTGGGGTAATATTTTTTATTATCATCGGCGAAGAAAAGCTGTAAAATTTTTTCTCGAGTCTTTGATTTGGTTATTCTTAGTAAATCCATAAATGTTATCAATTTATATAACAATTGTAATCAATTTTGATAACTATGTCAATTTGGCCTGTCATTGCGGGCTTGACCCGCAATCCACTTCCTTAGTAAAGGAACTTGGAATTTTATTTCCTCTTTATTATTTTTACCACCCCCTTATCCGCGTCCACTTCCACGAGGTCGCCGTCATGCAAAACTTTAGTGGCGATTTTAGTGCCAACGATGCAAGGAATTTTTAATTCGCGAGAGATAATGGCCGCGTGGCAAGTTAATCCGCCTTCATCGGTCACGATAGCATCTGCCATTTTAAGTAAAGGAACAAAATCAGGCGTGGTCATGGAAGTGACTAAAATGAAACGCTTGCGCAAACTCGCGCCAGCCGCTATGTCAATAGCTTTCACCCGGCCCTTGGCATAGCCGCCGAAAGCGGGACGGCCTTGAATGAAATTAACGTTGCCAGCCTCTTCTTGGGGTAAATTTTTCTTCAAAAAGTCATCAGCCTTTTTCCCCGTCAAAATTATTTCTTTGTCTGTCTGGCGTAGAATAATAAAACGAGAATCCCTGCCGATAATCATTTCTTGGGCCAATTTTAGTTTTTTCTTCTGCCAGAGAGATAAAAATTCAATTATGGTCAATAATTTTAAATTTTCCGGAGAAATTCCATGCTCTCCGCCAAACGATTGCCATATCTTTCCAAGATATTTTCTAACTTCTTCCCATGTCTCCTTGAAATTCAGCCTGGCTTTTGCAACCTCTGACAAAAAATCATGATCTAAATGCTCATCATAGCCAATAACGCGAGTGACTATCCGCGTAGTAATAAATTGGCGATAAAGAAACAAAAAATTCTTAAATCGCGATATAGTAATATTCCGCATTCTTGATAATTCTTTTACTTCCTTCAATAATTTCTGGCAAAGAATAGGAATACCTTCTATGCGTCTTTGCGTCGCTTTAAAATTTCTCTTTAAATAAAGCAGTTGTCTTTTAACTTCAATTTCGGGAGCGTAATAAGCGGCTATACCTTTTTCTATGACAGCAAAACAGGCCGAATAGGAAGTGCCGGCAGCTTCTTTTAAACTTTTAACATCGCTTTCCAAAATAATAGAAGCGTCTAACGGATAGGCCGAACGTTTTACATTTAAATGCCATTTCATATACGTCATCTAGCAATTTTACCTCCCCTTATTAATATGCACGACCTTGGCCGGCGGAAAGCCGTTAAAGTAAGTTGCCGAGGCGATAAAAGCATTGTCATTGCGGCCTTGAGCCGCAATCCAGGAGGGAGCCGTAGGAACCCGACACTTGGGCTAACACGTTTGTGCCTCGCACTCCTGGATGCCGGGTCACCGCGCCCGCCACGCTTCGCCCTGGCCGCCTCGCCTTGCTTGGCTGGCGGGCTGGCTGGCGATGCGGGCGGGAGCCCGGCATGACAAAAATAACGAAAACCCCTAATTCTTAATTCGTAATTTTTAATTTTTAATTCTATTCAAATTCACATGCACGACCTTGGCCGGCGGAAAGCCGTTGAAGTAAGTTGCCGAGGCGGCGGAATAAGCGCCGATGTTTTCGGCATAGAGCAAATCGCCCAGTTGCAAATCTTCCGGCAGTTCGTCGGCCAAAGAAATCGTGTCAAAGGCGTCGCAAGTCGGGCCAAAGGTGGCGCAGAGCTTGGTCTCGCCTTCTTTAAAAGCATGCAGCGGATAATGCTGATGGTCAAAAACTTGCCCGGAGAAAGTGTGGTAAACGCCGTCGTTCAAATAATAGCAGGTTTTGCCGTCGCGCACAGACTTGCCCACGATTTTACAGACTGCCGTGCAGGCCGTAGCTACCATGAACCGGCCCGGTTCGGCGATAATCTGGACATTGTCATTCTTGAACAGCCTCTTAAATTCCGAATTTAATTTCTTAGCCAGCGCAGTAAACGATTTTGACTCCGCATTATACTTGGCCGGAAAACCGCCGCCGATGTCCAGAACCTTTTTTCTCTTGCCTTGTTTATCTATAAAGCCGATCGGATATTTCCTTAATTCCGCTTCTTTAAAAATCGCCGCGGCAAAATTCAGGGCTTGCGTGTAATTATCAAAATTAGAGCATTGGCTGCCCACATGGAAGCTTACGCCCTCTACGCCCAAGCCATACTCCACGGCTTGAGCGATCAAATCCACGGCTTCGCCCGGATGTGCGCCGAACTTGCTGGACAATTCCACCATCGAGCCGGTATTGGGCACGCGGATGCGCAGGACCAGGCCGGCGTCCGGCGCGTACTCTTTGATTTTCTTCAATTCTTCAGCGTTGTCAAACGTCACTAGCGGCTTATACTGATTCAACTCTTTTAAAGTTTCAATCGGCTTAATGGTATTGGCGTAAATAATTTTATCCCAAATAAAATCCTGGCGCTTTTTATCCGGCCAGTTCTTAATATTCTCATGAACAACCAAAAATTCCGGCATGGAAGCCACGTCAAAACTGGCGCCTTGATCAAACATGGTTTTGACGATTTCCGGATGCGAGTTGGCTTTGATGGCAAAATAGGCTCTTACCTCGGGCAATTTTTCCCTGAATTCGCGGAAATTGGCCCGCAGTTTATCATGGTCAATGATAAAAATCGGCGTGCCCTCTTTAGTCGCGAGCTTGAGTAATGATTTTTTTTCTGTGTTAGTCATATAATTTTTGCCCCCTTTAACAAAGGGGGTTAGGGGGATTTATAAACTTGACGAATTATTCTGTCGCGGCATAAATCCCCGCTCTTTTGCCTTAACAGGCAAAAGAGCCGCCCCTTTATTAAAGGGGCTTAAATTTATTTAATCCACGAATAAAAAATTCTTGAACTGCCAGAGGTCTTTTTTGTCGCACTTGGAAGCCGGATTTTCTTTAAAGTAAATCGTGCGGTTTTTCAGCGGCGTCCAATCCGAGCGCCGAGAAATGAAATCGCCCAGGTAAGGCTTGGCAATATTCAAAATAAAGTCATGCGGCAAGTCATCGGGCAAATTCAGGCCTTTCCTCGGATTCTCCAGCATCCATAAAACCGCTGACACTATACCCGCGGCCACCTGCAAAGTGGTAGCGTTTTGCCCGGGCGCTAACTGGCGGGCTTGGTCAATGGTCAAGGAGCTGCCGGTCCACCAGCTTTTATAATCATGCCCCATAATCAGCGCGCCCAAGATGTCCGCGCCGGTGACAATTTCATCGCCCATAATTCTTAATTTGGGCGGCAAAACATAATTCAAGCCTCGTAACTCGCAGAGCGAAGATAAAGTTTCGTGGCACGGCATGTAAGCATAATGCACGGTCGGCCGATAAACGGCTTTGTCGCCGTCCCAAACGGTTAAGCGATCGGACAAACCGAAAGCTTCGCCATGGCGGATTATCATGCCTACGATTTCCTGATCAGGAATCCAGCTTCTCACCCAAGTATTCATGCCCATTTGCGCTAAAAAAATTTGATTTTTCGGACCGACCGGCGGCTGATGAGCTAAAGCCGGCAATTCTTTTTCATGAGTGCCCCAGCCCATTTCGGCCGGCGCCGTGCCTTCTTCCCTTAAGCCTTCAATGCTCCAGGTGCCGACGAATTCGTCAACTTCCTTTGGCCGGTTGGTAATCTGCGTGTCCCGCTCGCTGCAATGGATTACTTTCACGCCCAGCTCCTTGGCCAGCTTGGCAAAATTTCTCTTTTTTATATAATCATATAATTCTTCTTCTTTGGCCTGGCTTACCCTTTTTTCTCTTATCAAGCTAACGGCGATGTCAACCAACCCCTGCTTTACGAAATGGGAAATCATGCCCGGATTGGCGCCATGATCTACCACGGCCGTGGGCGCGTCATGCCAATTCTTGGTAAGTTCGCGCAACTTCATCTGCCGCCAATACAAAGATTTTTCATAAGGGCTGTCCTTGAACACGCTGCCGAGCGAGTCCCAAACCTCCACCGAGGTATTCATATAAAGCACATTATGGTCATGGCACCAGCCGAGAATATCGTTGGCGCCGATGTTCCAGGCCAAATCAATCAATAATCCGCCATCATCAACATATTTGGCTAGGGTTTGCCCTAAATCCTCCTTAGTAACTCTTTCCATAGCAAAATTCAAGCCATTATCCAGGTACTTTTTCAAAGCCAAAGTTTTGTCCTCAAAATCCATGACCGTGACATTTTTTAAAGGCACGTCCAGCTTGTCTAAAAGAATCGGTAAAGTGCAGCGCGCCACCGAGCCGAAACCGATCATGAGAATTTTTTTGTCAAATTTTTTCTTTTCCATAAATTTCAATTTAATTGATTAAGAAATATTTAAACTTCATTGAGATGATAAAAAATATTTTTTAATCGTCCCACCCTTAAATTATAAGTACTATTGAAAAAATACGCAAGGGTTTGCCGAGATTCTGGACATATTTTTTTGTTTATGCTACCATGATTTATTAATTGAACCTTTAAAAACCAAAACTGAATGCCGCATTAAGAGTTAAAAAATATTTTTAATTTTTAATTCGGCATTGAGAAAAACAAAAACATAATTATGAAAAAAGTCTATATCGTTACGCACGGGGAACTGTGCGAAGGAGCAAACCCACCCCTGAGAATTGAGGGGGTTGACCAAATAAAAAAACTGCAAAAGCTTGTCCCAAACAACCCACCGCTTGTCGTCTGCGGCACCGGCCTGTCCCATCTGGAGACGCGCAGACTCCTTGGCTTCTCCGGCCTGAGGACTGAATGGAACGCGATTGTCGGCGGACCGGAAACCTTTTTTGTGGGAGAAGGATAGAGTGTATCCGTTAGGTTGGCCGACGGGACAGTCATACCTCGTTTCGCCTGCACAACCACGGAATATGGCACGCCGGCGCTGCTTAATCTCCTGAACAATGTGCCGAGCGATACTGTCATCTGCGCCAGTCCTTCCTGCCCAACGATATTTGGGTTCCCTGAAAACAAACTCGGCGCGGCCTACCGCCTCACTTTTGAGGACCAACCCCTGATCAGCAACATAACCATCACGGAGCTCATCCCAAAAGCCGCCGCGACCTAAACGGCCAACCGCACTTTCAGTCGAAGCGAGGACGCGGAAAAGCAAAAGAGACGCGCACAATGCGCCTCTCTCTACTTTCCGCTCCTCGCTCTTTTTATATCTTGTCATTCCCGCGTAGGCGGGAATCCAGAATTTTTTATTATTTTAACAATCCCCCGTTCGGCGTCCACTTCCACTAAATCGCCGTCATGCAAAACTTTAGTGGCGATTTTAGTATTAACTATACAGGGAATGCCGAGCTCGCGCGACACCACGGCGGCATGCGACATTAATCCGCCCACGTCCGTGACAATCGCTTTGGCCTGGCGCATGGCAACAATAAAATCCGGTGAAGTCATGGGCGCGACTAGGATATTCCCTGCTTTCATTTTATTAGCGAAACGCGGCGAATACAGAACGCGGACTCTACCCCTGATTTTTCCCGCTTGGCCGGCGCTCACCACTATGCCTCGCAAAAATTCATTTTTATTCAACTTTTTCTCTTTGGGCAACCATTTGTTGATAATTTTTCTCGCCCTTTTACCGTAATATAATTTAAAATTATCTTCTAAAAATTCAAAAACCGCGTATTTTTTTCTTTCCTTGATGATTTTTTTTGCTACTATGATGTTTTTTTCTCCTAACTTCACCCACTCCTCGGCCGTATAATGCATTAGTTCATCTTCAGAGATCTTAAATCGATGACTTAATTTTTTGTTTATTTCATCAGTGATGCTATTCGACCATAAAATAATTCTTTTACGGTGATCTTGCCACCAAATGGAAAAAGTCATGGCTGACGCCTGTCTTATAATTTCTTTTGGCAGATGATATTTCTTTATGACCAAAGCTTTTTTGCGTTTAACTTCTTCCGCGTAGCTTAAAATTTTCTTTATCTTTGCTTGTCTCGCCTTCTTTCCGGAAAATTTTATTTGAGATTTAAAATAATCCGCTGATAGAATTTTACTTTTATAATAACTATTTTCCACCCAATACCATCGGCGCGCGTATTTTGTAAAATCTTTAGCGCGCAGTAATTCCAGCTCGCTTAATTGATGAAAGCTTAGCTTCTCCGGCGCGAGCATTATTTCCAAAACTTTATCAAGCTCTTCTTTCGGTACTAACTTTTCTATTTTCTTTTTGAGATAATCGGGCGCGGCGAAATTAGCGGACTCGATGATAAAAGTAATACGCCATAATAAATTCAAATAATCATACCATGTTCCAACCGGCACCGAGCCTTTTCGCGCGAGAATTTGCATTGACTCAACAATCTTAAAGTATTTACGCCATAGCTTTCGACATTTGGCTGATTTGAATATCTCCCCTAAAGCTTTCTCTCCAGCTCTCTGCATTTCATCTTTATGCCAATAAAAAATTGACCGATCATGATCATAGATCGCTATCATCCGGGGCCAAAATGAATTTTTTACCGAAGCAATAAACCAAAAAGACTGATACAGAGGCCGAGCGTCAATCGGCCCCCATTGTTCCAGCTCGATTGTTTTAAAGTTAGACATTTTTGTTAATAACCGACAGCCTGCCCATCTTCAATTAAAGAAAAACGGCTGTCGTCTTTTTTAACACATTCAATGGTCACTTCTCCGCCCGGATTTAATCCCAACACCATGTCGCAATGCACAGTAGCTGAATTAAAATTCGGATCATCTGGTTCCCGGCCAAACAGGCCATTACTGCCAACTGCGATATGGCAAGTGCCATATTTTTTTTCACCCTCACTTGACCCCCACCACTCTCGCGGCTTTTTCTCTAAAGCGTGGCTGTTTGTGCCTATCCCCAGTTCAGCCAATCTGTAAGCATGATTTTTTTCATTATTTCCGCTATTCAAATAAGAACGCCACATTTCTAAAGCTTCAGCTCCGCCGGTAGAATTAATAATTTGACCATCTTTAATATCCAATTTCAACGGTTTACCTTTATCTAAAATGTGTTGATTAATATTTCCTCCGCAAGGGCCGTCAACCACTAATACGCCGGACGATCCTTCCCAATCCGGCGAGCAAGACCATTCACCAATCGGATAATTAGCCGCCGCGCCCGGTTTATTAACCCGGCCGTCTTCAATTTCTTCTAAATCCGGACGGACTTTCAACCATAAATCAGTTCCTATAGGTGTAGTAATATGGACTTTTTCAACATCGCGCATAAGCTGCTTAACATTATCCGCTCGTTCCCGCAAAATTCCGGTTTTTTCTAACGCCGCCCCTTCGGTCAAAATATTATAAGGATTATGGCCTTTAGTGATTGAAATCATTCTGGAGCGCCGTTTTTTAGCTAATTGTTTCAACTTCAGCCAAGCCTCCTCATTAATTTCCCCACTTTCATCCGTTAAACTATTGGCTAACTCGCTTAAATCATCGCTTGACAGTAAGGTTTCATAATCTTTCTTAGATGTTTCCGGCGCGCCACGGAGCGCTGTGCCGGTTTCACGAGAATGCGAGCGAGACATTGACGTTAAAATCAATACTGGCTTATTTCGCATGGCTTCGCCGATTGATTCGCCCAAAGGAGCGGCCGATTTAGGCGAAGCTTCAACGACGCGCGTTTGAAATCGTCCGGTTTTTTTATGCTGCTGCTGGGCTTCATCTAATTGTTGTTTTAGTTCATGTTCCAAAGCCTTAATCATTATTGGGTTATCTCTCATGACTTTCGTATCGGTGATCAATAGAAAATCTTCTTTGCTCGGTTGCCAATCAAAACAATCCAAAATATTACGCGCCACTTGCCGTAATTTTTCATGTTGTTCGTTTTCCGCCGGGTTAAACTCCTGGTCGGCGAAAGCTTGCGCTAACTGTTCAAATTTCGCCGGTTGTTCAATCTTTGTCATATTAGTGTTTTTATTTTTTATCACTGTTAGCCATGGCGACGGCGTGCACAATGTGCCAGAAAAAATCTTTTTCATTTCTAGAGCCGTCCTCATAAATAACTCCTAAGTCCACGTAAGGACAAGCAATCATGTTCCAATCGCCCAAATATATTAAAGCTTTTAGCCAGGCGTTGCCGACTAATCCGGTAGCCGGAAAAATCAGATTACATTTTTCCCAAACTGCGGTTTCGTATTCAAAATAATATTCTTTGGCTTCTAAACCCTTGGACACTAAATACTCACAAAACTTCGTATTTAAATCCGCTACGCGGTCTAATTCCGGGTAATTCCCATGATGGCTGGTTGGGCGCAAGCTAGACATAATGCCGATTTTCGGCTCAATTTTAAATTCTTCTCTAAGATAACGAATCAATCTCTCGGCTTCAAAAATTTTATCTTCTAAAGTCATGCCCTGATAGATAGAACAGGTACCCACAACAAAACAATAATCTAATTTAGATAAAACGCAGGGACAGACTTTTCGATTACTCGGTAGCGGTTGGCGACTAAACTGCCTATGAAATTCATCTAATGTAAAAGAGTCTTTTACCTGTCCCCGAACGATTCCGTCAACCTTTCCATCTTTTAAAAGCTTAATTAAAACTCGGCTGGCTTGATCCTGATCCTCTTCTACTAAATTCTCAAAACCGGGAATTTTGGCTCCGACAACGATAAGATTGGCAAATTCCGATGCTCGCCTAAGACTTTCTACTGTTTCGGCGATCGGACGCATAATCCCTATCGCTATTTTGCGTTTTTGTTTTTTCGCTTGCTCAAGAAATTTTTTAGGAATCTCTCCTAATGATTGATTGTTTGTCATGTAAATACTTTAATAATAAACCGCTAATTGCTCCGCCAAATAAACCACGGCGAGAAATTTTATTCATCAAATAGAAAAACCGACTCGGCATAATAACGAACTTGATTGGCTTTAACTTTTTTACTGATCTGCCGAGCGAGCCAATAATTTTTCTTAGCTAAAGATTGTCGGTTTTTCAAAAGCTGCAATGGAACATTTAGTCTAAGCGCCCGGCCGTTGATTAAGTGCCGGGTTATGCCAGAAGGAACCATTTTCCCGTTTAGCACAAATTTCACGATGTCCATCATTTGAAATTTTGGAAAAACCGTCAAGCACACCGCGTTCTTATATTGCCGCTTTACAATGTCAAAATTATTTTCTAGCACTCTATAAAATTTAAAACGGCCCTTATATAAATTAACAAAATTGCTGATTGCTTCAATCTCGTTTGTTTTAAACTTTTTAACCTGTTGCGTATAGTATTTCTTAAATATTTGGTCGCAAATCAAATGATTCCAAGTTTTTAAACTTACGAACGGTTCTTTATAGTCAACAATTTGAGCGACAATGTGCTTAATTTTTAACTGATCAAACACCGTTACCCTATTTGCGCCATCTAATATTAAATATTTACCACTCTTCAGCTTAGTCGCCAAGACAGGATTGCGCATAAACTTACCTTTTAAAAATCTGTTTCTCAATCTCTTTATCCGTTCGGGATCGGTATATTCGTGCAAAACAACGGAGGCGGTTGAAATAATTTTTAAAATGGGAAATTTTTTATCCATGAATTTAATTAATTCAATTAAAAATTACCTTATTTATTTAACTTCCTCACCCAGCCATGGTTGGCGTTGACTTCCACTAAGTCGCCATCTTTTAGAACTTCGGTGGCAATTTTTGTGCCGATGATGCAGGGAATGCCCAGCTCGCGCGAAACGATCGCGGCATGAGAAGTGATACCGCCTTCGTTAGTTACGATAGCCGCGGCCTTTTTCATGGCTACGACATAATCCGGCCGGGTCATAACCGCTACTAATATATCACCTTGCTTAACTTTCGCCACCTCAGTCGCCGAACGAACAATTTTCACTCGGCCAATCGCCTTGCCGGTTGACGCCGAAAGTCCGCGAAAATCTGTGACTTTTTTCTGAATTTTCCGCCCAAACATTATCTTCCTAAGATGTTTAGCCTCTTGGCCGGTTAAAACTTGATTCTGCTCTTCAGTACCGATTATGGCAGAAAAGCCGATTCTCGCCTCAAGCTGCTTTCTGGTCGGTCCCATGCCCGAAACAAACCCAGACAGTTCATTTGGTAAAAGATATTTAAGTTCTTCTATACTGCACCTTTTTCTTCTTGATATTTCTTTTAAAATTTCGCAGCCCATGTGGATGTTAAAATAAGTTGATTTTTTGCGTTCATCTTGCCACCAGGTAAAATCGTCCGATATTTTAATCAAAGTCCTTAGTAACGGAGAAAAATTATATTTTCTAAAAAGCGCTTCTTTACGTTGCTGATTTATCCGTGGCGTTTTTTCTATACGCCTAAATTCTGTCTTTAAATCTTTTCCGCTAGCTTTCCAGGCCTTGATCTCTTCTCTAAAATTTTTCTCGGAAAGAATTTGGGCCAGCACATAATTATTTTTTATCCAAAAATATCTCTTAGAAAAATCTCTTAAACTTTCCTTTACTTCCCCAGTGACTATTTTCAAAAGATCAATTTCGGCTTGATTAATAAATGACTGCCTCGTTGGAGCGGTAGAAATAGAAAAAATGTTTGTATAATCAGATTCTTTTTGATATTTTTTAAGCCTTGACGCTTCTCTACGCAAGAGATCGCCGATATATTGGTCTGTCCCTAATGCGAAATGATCAATAATTGACGATGAAGTGAATCTTTCAAGAAAAAGCGCGTGCTCTTTTTGCCAAAGTTCTATTAGCTCATGATCATTAATCCGTCTCAAATTAATTTTTGGAAATTCTTGCCAAAAAAAATCTTCAAATCGTTTTTCGTCTTTACGCCAACGACGCAATAATATATCGGAAATATTCGGCTGCTTTTTTGTCAGTCTGATAATAGCGTTGGCGCCCCTTTTTATGTCAGCCATATCTAAATACCAATCGGCTTTACCTGAATCAAAAAAACAAACGCGAATTTTAGCTTCAGTTCCTCTTGGTTTTCGCTTTTCTCTCCTAGTCTCCGCCTCCGCTACCGGGAAAATAAACATCGGGCAACCATCAAATCTTTGATGGTACCATTGCTTATTTTTAATCAAACTTAGGTTGAAATTGTTGAATTTTTTCATAATTTTTTCACTACTCCTTTATTAGCGTTAACTTCCACTAAATCGCCGTCTTTAAAAACTTTGGTAGCAATCTTCGTGCCTATAACGCAAGGCGTCTTGAGCTCCCGTGAAATTATAGCGGCATGAGAAGTGATGCCGCCCTCATCGGTTACTATAGCCGCCGCTTTTTTAATTATGGGCATAAATTCCGGGCGGGTCATGGCCGTAACTAAAATATCCCCTTGCCTAACTTTTTTCATCTCAAAAATATATTTGCATATCACAGCCCTGCCTTTGGCGTATCCGGGCTGCGCCGTTTGGCCATTAACCGAGGAAATATTTAAAACTTTATTTAACTCTTCGTCAAACGCTTGAAGACTTTTTGCTTTTTTCCCGGAAACCACTATCTCTGAATTTAAATTTGTTAAAAAATAATATGCTCCGCCCGAACGCTCTTTTAATAATCTCGCGTATTTTTTGATATCAAAAACATTTTTTAATGATAAAATCTCTAGCGGAGTCAAGTTCACAATTTCTGAAAAAGGAATATCCATTCTTTGAGCAACCTCATGGGTTATCTTATCTAAAAGTCCAATTGCCTTCAAAATATTAGCTTTCCTTAAATCCTGCCAAATATGGGTAATTTCTGAAATTGCCACGATGATCTTAGCTTTTTTTGTTAATTTAATATTTTTTACCACTTTCCTGGACAGAACAGTTCGCAATTCATCTTTTTTCATAGCTTTTAACCTTTTAAGAAAAAAACTCATATCCGCTCGACCTTGACCCAAATAACTGTTATTTATCCAAAAATACTTTCGCCAATGACGCCGTAAAGCCACCACTCTTGCCTCTTTTGATAATTGATTAATTTTATGCAGTTCTCTTTCTTCCTTGCTAATAAACGACTCGTTAACCGGAGACAATAGCCGCTGTGATATATCGTTTTCAATTTTAATGTGATTGCTTTTAATTAATTCTTTTTCCAGCGCTCTAGCAACGCGAGTGCCGATTGCTTCGCAATAATGGCCGAGTCCAACTGAAAAACATTGAACCCAGACGGCTTTTTTAAATATCCTTAGTAACAAACTGTCAGATAATCTTTTATAATCAATCTTCTCTTGATTCTTTATTTCATAAGAAAATTCATTAAATTTTTTAGTATACAAACTTCTTTGTTTTTTTAGCCAACTGGCGTTTTGGGCGCATTTTTTAAATATCGCCCGCCAAATTCTCTCTAAATCTGATTCCAAATAATTCATTTCAGCCTGACCGTCTTTATGCCAAAAGTAAAACCCTGAATAGCCAAGCTCTCTTTCAAGTAAAAATCCTGATAGCGCCCCCGATTGAATAAACAGGGGGTGTGCGTTGCCCACTTGCTTAAACCAAGGCTTCTTTAAAATCTTTTTAAATTCTGATAATTGCATATAGCTTAAAAATGAATGTAAATTTATTTTTTAATCAGCCTCACTATTCCCTTGTCCGCGTCCACTTCCACCATATCTCCGGTTTTAAAGTCAGAACACCCCCGCCAAAGGCGGTGGCTTGATGAGTGGGGCCGCCTAAAAGGCGGTCATTGCCCGGTCACTCATTCGTTATGTTAATTAATTTTTCCTCTTTGACCGAATTCGTTGCCGTCAGC